>JAYTRQ010000272.1:0-5759 GCA_043746125.1 Armatimonadota bacterium
CTGGAAACAGACGACGGCATCGCGGCCATCGGCAGCGGTGGGCCGTATGCCCAGGCGGCGGCTAAGGCCCTGCTGGAAAACACGGATCTGTCAGCGCGGGAGATCGTGGAGAAGGCCATGCGCGTCGCCGCCGACATCTGCATCTACACGAACGCGAACATCACGGCAGATGAGCTATGAGACACATTCTCGCTCCAATGGCGGCCTTTGGGCTGCTCGCCTTGATGCCCATGACGGCGGCAGCCGCTGATGCCCCCGCCGTTCCGCAGAGCCAGACGCGCGTGTTTGCACTCGCCTACACGCTGAGGGCCTGTGACCTCCGCGCCCAGGATTTCGTCGAGACGGTTCAAGCGCTCAGAACCGGGCCGGGCGACGACGCGGTCAAGGCGGAGACGCTCCGCCTTGGCCGGGAAACGCCGAAGCTGCGGCGTATGCAGGCGGTCGCTTATACGCAAGCCGCGCGGCTGTTGAGCCGTATGGGGGCGCCACCCGCCCTGCACGACTGGGCGACGCAGGCGGCGGCGCTTTTGAACGCGCCGCTGGTCTACGACCGGGAGGCGAAAGAGACGGCGAAGAAGGACCCCGCCACCGCACAGGTCTTGGCCGAACTGGCTGAAATTGACCAGGTCCGCGCTTCCTGGGACGAGCGACAGCCTTCGCTCGCCCTCTGGCTGAAGGTGACGGACGGGGCCGTCGCCCTCTGGACTGCGGACGTCGGTTCGTTTGAGGCCGATCTGCACCGGGCGGACGAAACGTCGGGGCCAAGCCGCCTGATTGGGAGGGCCACCCTGCGCCTGCTCTTGAAGGCACCCGCGGACTCGCCTTCTGCGGCGCGAGGCGAACTATCCGAACTAGCCCCGACGGGCGGCGGCAACTTGCAAGACCTCCCGGTCGCACTGCCGCAGATCACATCCCACGAGAAGATCAGCCGCGCCTACACCGCCTTGATGGCGATCTACGTGCCCGGCAAGCCACTTGAAAAGTGATTGGGTATAATGCGCCTATGGAAGACATGATGCCGATGGAAGACATGACGCCCCGCGAGATCGTCATAGAGCTAGACAAGTACATCGTCGGGCAGAGCGCCGCCAAGCGGGCAGTCGCCATCGCCCTCCGCAACCGTTACCGGCGGCGGCGGCTGGCCGACGACTTGCGCGACGAGGTCATCCCCAAGAACATCCTGATGATCGGGCCGACAGGCGTAGGCAAGACGGAGATCGCCCGCCGCCTCGCCACCCTCGCCCGCGCCCCATTCGTCAAGGTGGAGGCGACCAAGTTCACTGAGGTTGGCTACGTCGGGCGCGACGTGGACTCGATGGTGCGCGATCTGGTTCAGGCGTCCTTGCGGATCGTCGAGCGCGAGAAGATGGATGAGGTCCGTGCCCAAGCGGCAGAGCGGGCCATCGAGCGCATCTTGGATCTGCTCCAGCCCCGCCGGGAGCAGAAGACGACTCGGATTCGGATGCCAAAGCCCGGCAGTGGTGAGAACCCTTTGGAAGCGCTTGCTCAGTTCTTCACGCCGGGCGGCCAGGCCTCACCGGGCGCGGAGTCCGAGCCGGCCCGTGAAGCCCCGGAAGAGAACGACGAGTATGCCCAGCGTCGGCGCGAGCAGGAGACGCGAGTCCGGGAGCGCCTGCGCCAGCAGATCGCGTCCGGGGTCAAAGACGCTGACTCTGTCGAGATCGAAGTGGAAGAAAGCGGCAACAGCCCGTTCATGCAGGTACTGTCCCCGCAGGGTATGGAGGACATGGGTATGGACATTCAAGGGATGTTCGGCTCCATGATGCCCAAGAAGCGCAAGAAGCGCACGCTGACGATTTTGGAGGCCAAGGAGCATTTCACGAACGAAGAGGCCAAAGCCCTGATTGACCAGGACCTGCTGGCACGAGAGGCTGTCTCGCGGGCCGAGCAGAGCGGCATCATCTTCGTGGATGAGATGGACAAGATCGCGGGACGGGGCGCGGGCAGCGGGAGCGGGCCGGACGTCTCCCGCGAGGGCGTCCAGCGCGACATCCTTCCGATTATCGAGGGCAGTACGGTCCAGACCAAGTACGGGCCGGTCAAGACCGACTTCGTGCTCTTCATCGCGGCCGGTGCGTTTCACCTGTCCAAGCCCTCCGATCTGATCCCCGAGCTTCAGGGACGCCTACCGATCCGCGTAGAGCTGGAGAGCCTGACTCAGAAGGACTTTGAGCGTATTCTGACCGAGCCGCGCAACGCCCTGATCAAGCAGTATGTTGCCCTTCTAGCGACCGAGGGCGTCCAGCTAGAGTTCACCGACGACTCGATCTCCGAGCTGGCCCGCATCGCCGCTGAGGTGAACGCCCAGATGGAGAACATCGGCGCCCGGCGCCTGCACACGATAATGGAGCGCCTACTGGACGATCTGTCGTTCGACGCGCCCGATCTAGAGGATAAAACGCGCCGCATTGACGGGGCTTATGTGCGCGATAAGCTGGAAGACATCGTCAAGAACGAAGACCTGAGCCGTTATATACTCTGAGTGTCCCCGATGACCGTCCGGCTGAAGGGTGTTTCGGGTATTATAGAGTCATGATGACGGTCCGTATGCTCTTCTTCGCCCACCTGCGCGACGTGGCCGGCAGCCCGGAACTGGCACTCAGCTTACCAGAAGGGGCAACGGTGCGGTCAGCAGCCTTGGAATTGGGCAAGCGCTCGCCCGGATTCGCCCATCTCCTGGACCACGTTCGGGTGGCCGTAAACGCTGAGTTTGCCAGCTCTGACATGGCTCTGCACGAAGATGACGAGGTGGCATGGATGCCGCCGATGAGCGGAGGAATTGATGTCTGACTTTTGGCCTCCTCCCCTGCTGAGCCGCGAAGAGTTAGATCTGGCGGCCCTGAGCCGGTCAGTCGAAGCGCCGGATTGCGGTGCGATCGTGACGTTCGCAGGGAACGTTCGCGACAACGCTCGAGGCAACCGCGTCTTATACTTGGAGTATGAGGCTTACGAAGTTCTCGCCGAGAAGCATCTGCGCCATCTCTTAGACGAGACACAGCAGCGCTGGCAGGTGCGGGCGGCCGTACAGCACCGGTTAGGCCGCCTGGAGATCGGCGAGTGCAGCGTCGCGGTCGCCGTCGCGTCTCCCCACCGTGGGGAAGCCTTCGAGGCCTGCCGCTGGCTGATGGACACGCTGAAAGAGACGGTCCCGATCTGGAAGCGGGAGTTCTTCGAGGGCGGCGCACACTGGGTCGAGGGGCCTAGCGTTGTGGGCATAGGGCCACCGCCTCCTGCCGGGGAAGAGCAGGGCTTAGAGTGATTCCTTGATGATCGAATCCCCGGCCGCCATTTTCGAACGCCCTCCCCCACCCCTCGTGATCCTCCGCCCGATGCGCCTGGACGATATCCAGCACGTCTCACGCCTGGAACGGCGCTGCTACACGCTCCCGTGGAGTTCCAGTGCTTACGTCACCGAGGTCGGCAACCCGTCCGCCTACTATACCGTCGCAGCTGAGTTGGACGGGACCATCGTCGGCTACGCCGGGATGTGGGTGAACATGAGCGAGGCACATCTCACCACCATCGCCGTGGACCCCGTCCAGCGGGGGCGCAAGATCGGCGAGCGCCTGCTCTTAGACCTCCTGGAAGAGGGCATGGCACGGGGGGCGGACCACGCCACTCTAGAAGTCCGTGAACGTAACCTAATCGCGCATAATTTATACCTGAAGTACGGCTTTGAAGACGTCGCCATGCGAAGGAACTACTACAGCGACAACGGCGAGAATGCGAGAATCATGTGGGCCAACGATCTTTTCTCGCCCGCCTATCAGGCCATGCTGCGCGACCACAAGGCGCGACTGGCTGAAGAGTAGCAAGCCCTATCCATGCGCGTTCTTGACCAATTCGCCTCTGGCCCCGAGACTTGCCAATATCTGCCGGATCGCCTGGCGACGCAGGAGTACGTCCTCGTCAGCCAGTTGCCGCCCGAAGAGTACGAGGCCCTGATGAACCGAGGCTGGCGCAAGTTTGGCCCTCAGCTTTTCCGCCCGATCTGCAATGGCTGCCGGGAATGCCGGCCTATCCGCATAGATGCGGAGGCATTCGCGCCGGACCGAAGCCAGCGGCGAGCATTCGGGCGGAATGAGGACCTGACGGTTCGCCTCGATCCACCCACCGTGGACGCAGCTCGGATGGACCTGTTCCGCCGCTACCACACCGAGCAGGCGGCCCTCAAGGGCTGGCCGGACCCGGAGAGGACGGCCGAAGCGTACGCCTTCCAGTTCGTCCACAACCCGGTGCCGGCTATTGAAATCAGTATCTGGGAGGGTGGTGCGCTGCGGGCGATTGCACTCACTGACGTCACCCCGAACGTCGTTTCGGGTGTATACCATTATCATGATCCGGACTGCCGGGAGCGCAGCCTGGGCACGTTCGTCATGGGACAGACAATCGCGCTGGCGCAGAAACTCCAACGGCGCTGGGCTTACTTTGGCTTCTACGTGGCCGGCTGTGGGAGTATGGCTTACAAGGCACGGTTTCAGCCCTGCGAAATCCTAGACGGTGAGGGTGTCTGGCGACCACAGTCCGGGTATAATAAGAACACGTCATCGCCATGATCTAGGAACCCGCTATGCCCAGAGGAATCGATCTTATGCCCGCAGTCATGCCCGAAGAAGCCACTCGCGAAGCCCCCTGGGAGCGAGAGCAACGGACCCCGCCCGGCTCGGACGGGCCATACGTCGTGATCCTCTACAACTGCGACTGCCACACGTTCGAACAGGTGGAAGCCCAGCTTCAGAAGGCGACCGGCTGTCCACAGGAGAAAGCAGTGGCCTTCGCGTTGGAGGTTCACACAACGGGTCGCTCGGTCGTCTTCTCCGGCTCGGATGAGGAATGTGAGAAGGTCGCGAACGTCCTGCGCCAGGTCCGGCTCCAGGTCGAGACGGATAAGTCGGCCTAGGTGTTCCGTACGCCTGACTTGCTGCCACACCTCGAAACGTCTGTTCCAGGCCCGCGCTCTCTAGCTCTAGCCCAGGATTTGCGGCGGGTGGAGAGTCCCAACGTCACCTATCTAGCGGCCGACTTCCCCGTCTTCTGGGATCGGGCCGAAGGCTGCCTCGTCTGGGACGTGGACGGCAACCGCTATCTGGACGTCACAGCGGCTTTCGGCGTGGCGAGCATCGGGCACAGCCATCCTCGTGTCGTCGCAGCCGTGCAGGCGCAGGCCGTGAAGCTCCTGCACGGCATGGGGGACGTCCACCCGCCGGCAGTCAAAGTCAGGCTGTGCGAACGGATCGCCGGGCTGGTTCCGGTCCCGAACGCGCAGATCATTCTGGGCCAGAACGGCGGCGACGCTGTTGAAGCCGCCCTGAAGACGGCCATGCTGGCGACGGGGCGACCCGGCGTGCTGGCCTTTGAGGGCGGCTACCATGGCCTGACCTATGGGGCATTGGACGTCACCGCCCGGTCCGACTTCCGCGCCCCCTTTCTTCCCCAGCTCGCGGGCTTCACCCAGCACCTTCCGTTCGGCTGCTCCCTGGATCTTATTCAGGAGCATTTAGAGGCTCACCGACCGGGCGCGGTCCTGGCCGAGCCGATCCAGGGGCGCGGCGGGATCGTCGTTCCGCCTAGAGGCTGGCTGCGAGGCCTGCGCGACGTCTGCACCCAGACGGGGACGCTGCTGATCTTGGATGAAATCTTCACCGGCTGGGGCCGGACCGGGGAGTGGTTCGCCTGCCAGGCTGAGGGCGTGACGCCAGACGTCCTGTGTGTCGGCAAGGCCCTGGGCGGCGGCCTGC
>JAYTRQ010000273.1:0-1765 GCA_043746125.1 Armatimonadota bacterium
TACGTCGAGGCCGCCCAGCCGCCGCCGCACCAGTTGCAGAACGGCATCCTCAAGGTTCGGAAGGACATGGGCGGCAAGCAAGGCCCCGAGAACGTGCCGTTCCCCATTAGCGAGATCGCCCAGTGGGAGGCGCAACGCGGGGTCCACACGGATTTCTCGTCCAAACTCCTGCGCGAACTGCCGTGGCGCAGCCAAGAGAAGTTCCTGAACCCGCTGGCAATCGGCATCTTTCAGCGACGCATCCGCGAGGGCCAGATCAACAACCCCAACCTGCGCGCCCTGGGCACCCTGGAGCAGCAGATGGACGCTCTGGGGCTGATCGGCACGTTGGACAGTCAGCGCGTGCTGACAAACGCCGCCGTCATCCTGTTCGGCTCCAACGACGTCCTGCGTCAGTACGTCCCCAACCACGCGGCGCAGTTCCAAGCCTTCGCGCCCGACGGCTCGCTCCCGGTCAGCCTGTTCACCGGACGGCCAGGACTGGAACACTACTGCCTGCTCTACCTCGCCGAACGGATCGACGAACTCTTCCGGGGCGTCGTGCCTCGGGGCGAGATGATGGACGGTCCTTTCCGGGTGGACATCCCTGCTTACGGCGATGACGCTCTGCGGGAGGCGACGATGAACGCCTTCATCCACCGAGACTATACCGCGACCGAACCGGTTATCATCCAGGTGGCGACGGACCGGTTCACGATCACCAACGCGGGCAGCTTCTACCGGGACGTGCGGCCCGACAACATCCTGTTCCACGAACCCTGTCCTCGGAACAAGTGCCTCGCACAAGCCTGCGCCGACCTCGGCCTGATGGAGAAATCCGGGCGCGGCGTGGACCGCATCTTCTGGGACCAGATACGCTTCCTGCGCCCGGTGCCATCCTACACCGAGTCGACCAATGACGCGGTGCGCCTCACGTTGCTGGGCGGGCGCGGGTCCCTGGAAGACATCCGGTGGATGACGGAGTATTTCTCTTCCGAGGACAACCTGCTCACCCGCGTTATTAAGGGTGGCCTGATGCATGCCTTGATCACCGACGGCGAGGCGACGCGTGAAGAGTTGATCGCCTCGCTACCCGGTCTCCCGCAGACGCTCGGGCGCAGGGCGATCACGGAGTTGATCGATAACGGGCTGATGCAGCGCGTCGGCCACGGGAGGGGCCAGCAGATCGTGTTGTCCGCGAAGTTCCAGCGGGACCGGGGCAAACCTGAAGCCTTCGTACATCAGGCGGGCGTCGATGTTGAGGCGCGGCACGCGATTCTGGAGTACGTGGAGGCCCACGGCTCCATCACCCGCGGCGAGGCAGCCGTCCTCCTGGGCCGCCCCGCGGACGACAGTCTGTATCGGCTCCTGAAGAGGATGGTCGATGACGGCCTTCTCCTACTCGTGCGGACGGGCGGGCGGCGCGGCACTCACTACATCAAGCCGTAGGTTAATGCGTAAAAAACGCGTGAAACGATGCCAAGTTTCCGCAACCAGGGACTCGTTATCACAACATATAGTGGTATTTTATCAAGTATATACAATACCTGTTGTGTTTGTTAATGCGTAAAGACCCGCGTAAAAGGCATTTTCGCGAGTTTCGGTGTACCGAAAAGGCGGGCTACTTCAGCACATGAATGAAACAGAGTCGTTCTTCGACGCCTTCCTCGCCACACTGCGCCACGCGGCGGACTACAACAAGGGCGACCAGACGCCGCCCGCCGCCGTTCTCTGGACGGACAAGGACCGCCAGTGGGAGCCGCTCGTGCCGCGCCTGCGCGCCGCC
>JAYTRQ010000274.1:0-1754 GCA_043746125.1 Armatimonadota bacterium
CTGCCGCGCCGCTGGGTGGTGGAGCGCACGTTCGCGTGGCTTGGCAAGCAGCGGCGCTTGAGCAAGGATTACGAGGAACTGCCCCAGTCGAGCGAGGCGTTCATCCAAATCGCCATGAGCGCCCTGATGGTCAGGAGACTGGCACCCGCCTGACCTTTCTACACAGTCTCTAAGAGCCTCGTGCGGTTCTAAACAAAGACCGGCGGGAGCCTGAAGGCTCCCGCCGGTCTTTGTCGTCTCGCGCGGGCGACAGAACTAAAGCTAGGCGAGCAGTGGGCGGAGATGGGCCACGGTCTGCCCTAGTCGCTGCTGTTCCAAAGTCTCCAGCATCTCCTGGGCCGTCTTGGGCGGGTGGCGCAGGTTCGCACGCTGATCCTTGACGGTCGTCGTGACCCTGCGCCAATCCAAATCCAGCAGAGTGAGGATGAACTCGTCGGGGTGCTGAACCTCGATCCCGTACCGGCTGAGTGTCTGAGAAGGGAAATCGGAGAGGTTGTAGGTGACGACGATGCCGGCCTGCCCGTGGATGGCCGCCGCGAGGACGTGCCGGTCGTCGGCGTCCGGCAGCATGAGGGTCGGAATCAGGCTCTCGTAGCCCGTGACAAGACAGTCTTGTACGTGGTCGTCCATCAGAGCGCGGACCCGTTCCAGTTTCCCCGGCGGCAGATCAGGCCGATCTTTCCGTACGTTCCGAGTCCACTCGTCATGAATTTGGTCCATCCACCGCGCTCGGAACAGACCCGTGAGCGCCAGATGCATGAGCAGATCGCGCAGTGGGGCAGGATAAAGCACGCAAGCGTCATAAAGCGCCGTGACCGCCATTTTCGCTCCACCAATTTCAGTAGCCCATGTCTAATTCTTGTGACAAAGCAGCGAGTTCTCTCAGCGCTTCACGCCGCTTGGCGCTGCTCCGGCTTTGGTAAGCGGAAAGATCCTGGTAGAAAACGCGCCGATGGGTACCAGCTTTATGGAACGGGATCTGCCCGCCTTCCAGCAGTCCTACCAAAAAGGGGCGCGAGACGCTCAGGAAGTCCGCCGCCTGCTGAGTCGTCAGTTCGGCATGGACCGGAACTAGGGTGACGGCGTTCCCTTCCGCCAGTTCATCCAGCAAGCCGACCAGTAGGCGAATCGCCACGGGAGGCAGTTCCACAGCGCCCTGCGCCTGATCCTCCTCCACGATCTGTAACCGCACGTTCTTGGACCGCGTCAGGTGCGAGGCCAGCCGGCGACTCCCCTCACGCGCCAGGAGCGCCTCCTGTTTCGTCGGGGTAGAGATTTCTGTCATGCCAGCCATCGCGCAAACCCTCCTCATCCATTGCAGCACTTAAACGAAATAAACGCAATGAGGTCCGGGGCCGCCGAACCCATAGATTTGTTGTGTCGTTTGGTATAATGCTTCCTTTGAAAAGCCACACCTTTCGCGGGGTCGCTGGGACGCTTCTCTTCACGCTCGGTCTGCTGCCCCGCGTCCAGGCCGAAGCGCCTGCTCCAATCCCTCGGCTGGTCCTGAAGTCGGGAAACAAAGAACACCGGCAGGCGGTGGGCGCGGGCGCTCAGTCGCTCATCAAGCCGTTCGCCCTGGGCGTCCAGTCAGCCCGCATCGAGCGGCACGATGTGGTCGTTGCCTCGACCACGTCCCCCCTGCTCATCCACGATAAGCCGCTGCGGGACAATACGTGGGTTGATGGGGCAACGTCTCCGTGTCGGCCTTCACGACGCCCGAAACGGTGGCCGACGGCAGCTTCGTGGGCGTG
>JAYTRQ010000275.1:0-16804 GCA_043746125.1 Armatimonadota bacterium
GCCTGGACCGCGCCACGCGCCGACGTCGAGCCACGCACCGTGTTGATGCCTGACCGCTGAAAGAGCCGGTTCTGGTACTCGCCGTCCCGTGACGTCGAAACCATCGCCCAGTAGCCCCGGTTGCGGAACCGCGCAATGGGCATGAACGTCCGCCCGTGCCACGATACGACGATGACTCCCTTGCCCGCCGCCTGGGCGGCCCGTACTTTCTCCTCACCCTCGATGCGTACGCGCAGGGTCGCGGACAGGGCACGGACGATCCAGAAGGCCAGAAATGGGATGAAACGCTGCTTGGGTGTTACTTCAGCCATGTCACTTCAACGGCAGGACGGGCGCGAGAGCCGATCCGCCAAGACTAGGGTCCAAGCGTCCCTCATCCTCATTGCCCTCGCCATCCTCCCAGGAAAACTTCTTCTCATGGAAGCGCTCATACAAGTGCCGGTAGAGACCGTTGGGCCGGCGCATCAGTTCGTTGTGCGTCCCACTCTCGACGATCCTCCCGGCTTCCATCACGAGAATCTTGTGCGCGTTCTGGATCGTAGACAGCCGGTGCGCGATGACTAGGGTCGTCCGCCCCCGCATCAGGGTCTCCAGAGCCTCCTGCACGACTTTCTCCGACTCGGCATCCAGCGACGACGTGGCCTCGTCTAAGATCAGGATGCGTGGGTCTTTCAGCAGGGCGCGGGCGATGGCGATCCGCTGACGCTGCCCGCCCGAGACCAGGACGCCACGCTGGCCGACGACCGTTTTGTAGCCATCCGGCATGACGGTCGGGTCCGAGATGAAGCCATGCGCGTTTGCCGCCCGCGCCGCCGCCTCCACCATCTCGTCAGTCGCCAGGGGGTTCCCGTAGGCGATGTTGTCGCGGATCGTCCCGCCGAACAGGATCGTCTCCTGCGGCACGATGGCGATCTGGCGCCGCAGGGAGGCTGTCATGACCTGGCGGACGTCGTGACCGTCCACCCGGACCACCCCGGATTGGGGGTCATAGAAGCGAGGAATCAGATCGGAGATCGTACTCTTGCCCGCGCCCGAAAGCCCGACCACGGCCACGACCTCGCCGGGGTTCATCGTGAACGAGATGTCTCGCAGTACGGGCGTGTCCGCATTGTAGGAGAACGCCACATGATCAAACTCGACCAGGCCCGCGACCTCGTGGAGCGCGACGGCGCCGGGGACATCTTGAATCTCAGACTCGACGTCCAGAACGTTCAGGAAAATACGGCTGCTGCCGGCCTGAATCTGCTCCCAAGTCACTTTCGCCCCGCCCAGGTTGCTGACGCCGGTGGCGATCTGGTTCAGGAGGTAAATAAACTGGACCAGTTCCTCTAGCGTCAGTTTGTGCGTGATGATCAGCTTGCCGGCAAACCAGAGGGCCAGAGCAATGCCCGCCGCGCCGATGACGTCCGTGATCGGCTTGACCTTGGCGGACTGCCGTAGGACGCGCATGGCGAGGTCTTTGGCAAGCCCGTTCTCCTGCCGGAACCGATCCGAGGCATACTGTTCCGCCCCAAACGACTGGATAACGCGGATGCCGCTGAAGGTCTCTTCCATCAGCGTGTTCACGTCTGCCAACTTGTCCTGAGTGCGGCCCGTGATCGAGCGCACCAGCCGGGTCAGCCGCCCGATGCTGTAGACCATTGCGGGCACGGCCAGCAGGGCGACACATGAGAGCGGGACGGAGATCTGGAAGATGAACACGATGCCCACTAAAATAGTGAAGGGCGCAGGCGCCAGATCTTTCAGGCCGGACACGCTGCCTTGCAGAAGAGGGACGTCGTTGTTAATCGTAGACATCAGCGCCCCGGTGCGCTGACGGTTGAAGAAGGAGAGCGAAAGACCTTGTAGGTGCCGGTAGATGTCGTTTCGGAGGCTCAAACCGAGCCGCTGGCCGGACTCGGCGAAGAAGACGGTCTGCCCGTAATAGAACAGGCCGCGAACGGCATATATCACCACGATAGACAAGCTGATGACGTTAAGCTGCGTCTTCAGGCCACCAGTGTGCCGGATGGCGAGGCTGATCAGACCGAGCAAGTGGTTGTGCTTCTCGCCCGCCGCGTCGGTCCCACCCGTGCTGGCGTGGACGAACGCCCCCAGGAGGCCGGTGACCAGCAGAGACATGGCGCTGACGCCGACGGCGCAGGCCAAGGCGCTGAACAGGTAGCGCCGGTCAGGTCGGATGAAGGCCCACAGTCGGTCCCAGATATCACGGGGCTTGTACATGGCTAGTGAGAGTGTACCAGAAAACGCAGGCTCAGGAGCAGAACGAAGATCAACTGGTAGAAGGCCGTCGTCGGCTCCCGGTTGCGGACGGCCTGCGCCCATTCAAAGCGGCCCTTCCCAACCGTGCGCGGCCAAGGCGAAGGCAGCAAGCGCGGCACACGCCGCACATAGTCCAGATAGGGTTCCCCGAATTTGGCCGTCAGGAACGCCTCTTCGTAGAAGATGGCGGCCAGGTGAAAGAGAAAGAAGAGGGCGACCATCGCGGTCACGCCCCAAAGTCCCAGCCCGGAGATCAGGCCCAGGCCAATTGATAGCAGCAGAGACCCGAAGTAAAGCGGGTTACGAACATGCGCGTACGGGCCGCCTGTGGCGATCTCGACGTCTTTGGAGATGTAGCCGTTGGACCAGAAGCGCACGACCTCCCCCAATGCCACCAGACCGACCCCGGTGGCGTAGGCGGGCAAACCACCGGCGTTCCTGTGGAGCGCCATCGCCGCCCCCCAGAGCAGAAGAGGGATGAGCCAAGTAAAAACGGTGCGGCGGCGTACCAGAAACGGGGGCTTTAGGGATGGTGGTGGGTTGGGTTCGGCCACGGGACTCTTTGATCGGATCATGACGAAATCTGTTTCACGAAGAAGCTGTACGTGTGCCTGTTCACGGTACTGGTCTGGTATTGCGCCGTGGAAAGAGGAGGAAAAACGAACGGCTGGAACGATTTCAAGCTCTGGCTCTCTTCCAGGGGGAACGGCCGCCGCTCTGGAATGTCATTCCAGCCCAGGAGCAGGAGTCCACCTTCCCGTAAGCACGTGCAGCAGCCATCGAAGGCTTTTTCCACGCGCGGCTTTTCATTTAGCCCCCAGCCAAAGACGCCGTTGCAAATAATAAGGTCCAGGCTGCCGTGATCCACGTAATCCATGACGTTCTCCAGGCTGCCCGTTGTGTGCTTCTTCGCCCCGTACTTGCTTTCCGCCGGATCAACTTCAAGCGTCCAATAATCTTTGTCTTTGAAGACGGTGTTATATCCTTTGGTGTACCAGGCACAGCCGACGAAGAGAATACTTTTATAAGCAGGCGAGGAGACGAAATAGGGGAAAATCTCCTTCTCCAGGATGCGACGATCTTCCGTATGTTTACGTCGGTCTATTCCGAGAGCCATGACTGCGCTCCGAAGACAGCTTTGGGTTTTCCTCACAAAACGTGGGGTCTGCATTTATCCCTCTTCCTCCGAGTGCGCCTTGGGCTGGTGAGAGGTCATCATCTCCAATAGCAGCGATGTGGCCCGGCCCACCCCACCCGGCTTGCCCAGGTTGTCGGCCACAAGGGCGGTCAGGCGGTCCTTCAGAGTGAGAATGCGGCCAGGCTCCAACAGCAGGTCCACCGCCAGGTCCGCAATCGCTTTAGGATTGGCCTGTTCCCCCAGCAGTTCCGGGAACAGGCGCTCGTCCGCCAGGATGTTCGGCATCCCCAGATGGACGATGCCATGACTGCTGCGGCGCAACCGGAACTCCAGAGCCATAAGCCGCGAGCCGCGATAGACGATGATCATCGGCTTCTTCAGGATCATCGCCTCTAGAGTGGCCGTGCCGGACTTCGTGATGACTAGGTCGGCGCGGGACAGGGCATCCCAGGTCAGCCCCTCACAGATCACTAAAGGGGCGGGACCCGTGTGAGGTGGATACTGCGAGCGAACCGCCGACTCCTTCCACTCCCCGGAAGGCAGTGTGAACCCCTCGTTGGTCGCCAGCACTGGGGCGGGCGGCGCGAGCGTCTGCTGGGCCGCCTCCCTCGCCGCACGACTTACCTGTTGAAGCCTAAGAAGCACCTGTCCCGTAGCTTGATTGCGGTGAATCAAATCCTCGGCCAGCCCGCGCGGACCCGAAGAGGCCAGTGCGACGACGAACTGGACCCCGGGGATGCGGTGGCTGATCTCTTCGGCCGCCCCAACCAGGGCCGGCAGGATGTGACGGATCTCGCCATGGCGGCTCCCCGGTAGAAGGGCCACAATGGGCCGCAGCCGGTCCAGGCCGAAGCGCTCGTAAAACTCATCGTCGGTCAGGGCCGGCTTGACCAAGTCCAAGAGTGGGTGCCCGACGAAGTGGGCGTCCGCACCACCTGCCCTCAGAAGAGCCTCGGACCAGGCGAACGGCGTGACGATCCGGTCAGCAACCGTCGCCAGATTCTTCTTGCCGGGTTTGAGGGCGGCCAGCCGGCGCCAAGAACCCGGCGGGAAGTAATAAAAGACCGGGCAGACCTTGTGGCGCTTGACCCACCGGGCCAAGGGTACGTTGAACGCTCCGGCGTCCACGACCACGAGAACGTCCGGCGGGTTGCGACGTAGGGCGCGTTTCATGTCGGCCAGCACCCAGAGCATTCCAGGGATTTTCAGCAGCGTGTCGGCGATCCCGATGGCCGCCCACGGGTCGCTGTCGTGCCGCAGAGCGACTCCGGCCTCGCGCAGAAAATGCCCTCCGATGCCCCACGCCTCAACCGAACGCGGGCTGACCATCTCCCGCAAAGCTCCAATCAAGGCCGCCCCCTGGCGGTCCCCGGACGGCTCACCGGCCACAATGGCGATTTTAAGCGGACCGTCTTCCACGTCTCTCACCGCCTACTGTCGGGGCGCATCGTTCTGGCGACCGTTGGAGCCAAAGCGGATGTTGCGGATGAAGTCCAGCAGATAATCCCGCTCTGGACTTGCCGCCACGTCCGTCTCGATGGTCTGCACGGCCTGAGACATATTCATCTGCGACCGGTACAGAAGCTTGTAAGCCTGCTTCAGATCCGCCCGAACCAGCGAGGAAACGCCCGACCGGCGTAGGCCAATGACGTTCAAGTCCAAGACTTTGCAGGGTCGCCCGTCCGCCATCATAAACGGCGGGATGTCCTGGACGACTTTGGAGTAGCCGCCAATCATCGCCATGCGCCCGATTCGCACGAATTGATGGACACCTACCAGCCCGCCGAAGTTCACCCGCTCTTCCACCAGGCAATGGCCCGAGATACCCGTGCTGTTAGCCATCGTGATGCCGCTCGCGATCTGGCAGTTATGGCCGATGTGGCAGTAGGCCATGATCAGGTTGTTGTCGCCGATGCGCGTCTCGTTTCCCGCCCCGGCCGCCCGGTGGATGGTCACATGTTCGCGGATGATGTTGTCGTCGCCAATGATCAAAAATGTCTTCTCGCCCTTAAACTTGCGGTCCTGCGGGATACCGCCCAGGACCGCGCCGGGGAAGACGTCGCAGCGGCGACCCAGCGTCACGTACGGCTCGACCACGACGTGGGAGCGCAGGCGCGTCCCGTCCCTGATGACGGCCTCCTCGCCGACGACCGAATAGGCCCCGATCTCGACGTCGTCGCCGATCTGGGCGCTAGGGTCAACAGTAGCTGTGGGATGTATCTTCATGCGGTAGTGTGTTCTTCAGAAGCGAATCACCGGGGAGCAGAACCTACGCGGGCGGGACGAGGGCGAACATGATCTCCGCCTCCGCCACGTCCTGGCCAGATACCCGAGTCGCGCAGCGGACGCGGCCCATGTTGCCCCGGATGCGGAGCAGTTCGGTCTCAATTTCCAGTGTGTCGCCGGGCACGACCGGCCGGCGGAACTTGACACCGTCCACCGTCCCCAGATAAGCAAGCTTGCCCCGGTGCTCCTCGACGGAGAGAATCATGATCCCACCCACCTGCGCCAGCGCCTCGATGATCAGCACGCCCGGCATGATGGCCCGCTGGGGGAAATGCCCCTGGAAGAACGGCTCGTTGGCCGTGACGTTCTTGATCCCCACCGCGCGTTTGCCCGGCTCCAGTTCCAAAATGCGATCCACCAGCAGAAAGGGAAACCGGTGCGGCAGGATCTCTTTGATGGCTTCAATCTCAAGTACGGGCAAAATGATCTCCTAGGACAAAAGTCGCGCCAGACGCGCGTTAAGCGTGTGGCTGGGCTTGAGCGCGAAGACGTGCGCCAGCAGCGGCTGGCCGATCAAGGCCAGATCCCCGATCAGGTCCAGCAGCTTGTGCCGGGCAAGCTCGTTCGGGAAGCGCAGCGGCGTCTCGTAAGCGTCTTCCCCCAAAACGATGGCGTTTTCGCGCGACGCCCCCAGGCCCAGGCCGTTCGCCCGCAACGCCTCGATCTCGGACAGGAACCCGAACGTCCGGGCGGGTGCAATATCGGCGTCATAATCATCGCCGTCAAGCACAGCCGCAAGCGTCCCCAAATAGGCATGGCGCGGGTAGTCGAGCACGACCGTCGCCCTGAAATGCTCCGATGGCAGCGCGACCAGGGTCGCGTCGCCCTGCGACACGGTCACCGGCTGCGTCAGAATGAGTGGGTTGACGATCATCCCCAGATGCTCCTGCAAACCGACGCTGCGGATGAGGGCGATGAAGGGAGCCGCACTGCCGTCCCCGGCGGGCAATTCGCCGCCGGTCACTTCGATCAGGGCATCGTCCACACCGGCGCCGGCCAGAGCGGACAGGACGTGTTCTACCGTCTGAACCTCCACGCCACCATAAGACAGGCGCGTGCAGCGGGACGTGTCACAGACATTCACCGCCAGGGCGGGAATCTCCTGCCCTGACGCCGTGTCACGAAAAACCAGGCCCGCCCCCGGCGCGGCGGGGCGCAGACAAACGGAGGCGTCGGCCCCAGAATGGAGGCCGACGCCGGAGAAGACGGAGCTTGATGCGGCCAGGGTGATGCGCGGCCGACTATTCATCGGCGAGATCACTGGTCCCCTGCTTGGGGCTGCCTTCCAGGGCCGCAAGCCTCGCTTCCAGGTCACGGATCTGCTTATTCAGTTCGGGGAGCTTGGAGAACAGGACCTGGGCACGCATCTCGTTGCCGTGCGGGCGGCCGTAGACGCCGGACACGAACGAACCGGCCGGCAGATCGCCGATGACGCCGGTCTTGGCGGCGACGATGGTGCCGTCCCCAATCGTGACGTGGTCCTTGATGCCGACCTGCCCGGCTAAAATAACGCCATCGCCGATATCCACGCTCCCCGACACGCCAACTTGGGCGACGATCACGCAGTTACGGCCTACGGTAACGTTGTGCCCGATGTGGACCAGATTGTCTATCTTCGTGCCCGAGCCGATCCGGGTTGACCCGGTCCGCGCTTTGTCAATGGTGACGTTCGCGCCGATCTCGACGTCGTCTCCTACGATGACACGACCGATCTGCGGAATCTTGTAGTGCCGGTTCTCGATAAACATGTATCCGAAGCCGTCCGTGCCTAGAATGCTGCCGCTGTGGATAACGACCGAGTTCCCGATCTCCGTATTGTCGTGCAGGACGACCTGCGGATAGATCACGCAGTTCTCGCCCACCGTCACGTTATCGCCGATGTAGGCGAAGGGGTACACGACGCAGTTGTCGCCAAGCCGGACGTTGTCCTCGATCACGGCCAGCGCGTGGACTGAGACGTTCTTGCCGAACGAGACGTTCGCGCCGATCACGGCCGTCGGATGAATACCCTTGTAGACCTTTGGCTCCGGCGCGAAGATTCGCAAGGCCTGGGCGAAGGCAAAACGCGGGTTCTTGACGCGGATCAGCGGCTTCTGGCCGACGGCGTCGGCCGGCGTCACATAGGAGGCTGGGGCAATCACAGCGGAGGCGCGGGAGCGCGCCGCGCTGGAGAGAAGTTTCTCATTCTCCGCGAACGTAATATCCCCATCCAGAGCGTCTTCAATGCTGGAGATCCCACGGATGGCGATGGTCTCATCGCCTTCCACCGTGCCCTCGATGAGAGCGGCAAGCTGGCCCACGGTCGTTTGCATAGCGTCTCCTTGTCCTCGTTCCATCTGTTAGGTTCCGTCCGTTCGCGGCGAGAGCCGCCAGACGCTCCCGGCCATCGCCTGCGCCAGCGCCGCCGTCAGATCCCGGTCGCCGGGCCGGGGACGCCCGAAGGTCACATCCCACCGGCGCTGCCCAGCCACGTCCAAGGCCGCCGCCTGCGTGTCATCGTACAAAAACTTGATCCAGCGCACCCGCTGCGCCCGTAGACGCGCCTCGGAAGACGCCAAGCTCTGGGCGGAGAGGCTGGCCTGCGCCACGCTCGGACCGTGCGGTAGGGTCTCGGCCCCAGCGTAGCCGGCCGTGGGAACGGCCAGCACGGCGGGCCGGCCCAGGGCCGCCAGGAGGGCCGCCCGCTGCGACGACAGCCGTGAGGCTTGGGCCACAATCAGGCGTTTGTCATCACCCTTGAGGCGGCCTTCTAGCGCGTCGGCCTGGGCCTGGGCGTAGGCCGCCCCTGATTCACGCTGATGCTGCCGCTCTTCCATAAACCGCGCCGCAGCCGCAGCTCGGTCGCCCTCCCGAGAAGCCAGCAGAGCCTGAAGCCGCGCCTTGTTCTGGGCGAGGAGGTCTTTGACCGCCTCCAGGCGGGGCGCGGGCGGCGGTGACGGCTTCCAGTTGTTCACGGTCCGCGTCAGCATCGTGACGTTTGCTTCCAGAAGTTGCAATTCCAAATCCGGGACACCAGAGACGCTCAGGATCGGGCTAGGAAAGCGTAAACGCCCCTCCCGGCTCCAAGCATCCCGATTCCCTTCTACCTCGTCCCGGCGGGCCATCTCCCGGCGGGCACGAAGCCCATCGAGCAGCGCCTGCTGGGTCGTGTCCAGTTGTGCAGATATCCCCGACGCGTTCGGTCTTGGGAGGCCGGACACCGACCCCAGGGGCAGAGCGGGCAGCGTCGCGATCCGCGCGTTCGGCATGCCGGACGCGGGCAGCGTCCGGTACGCTTGTTCCAGACGGCGCAGCGCCGCATCATACTGGCCGATCCCACCCCAGCCAGGATGGCGACGCACAAGCAGGTCCAAGTTCACTGAGCCGCGGAGGGGCGGCGGCAGCGGGGCGGTCTTATGGCTGGCGCAGCCTCCCGTAAAGACGCCCAGAGTCAGGACGGCCAGCAGGAAGGTCGGCCTACTTATTGATCCGCTTGACCACTTCATCGGTGATGTCATTGGACGTGTAGATCGCCACGCTGGAGTCGAACACGACCGTCAGCCCCTGCTGCTTGGCCACGGCCATGATCGCCGCTTTGACGTCTTGGGTGAAGTCGGCGGTATCTTTGTCACTGAGCGCCTTGATCTGGACCTGATACTGGTCGCCGATTTTCTGGAGGGACGCCTGATTCGCCGAATACTCCCCTGCAAGTGTCGCCAGGCGAGACGTATCTGCGGGCGTCGGGTTCGGCTTCTGCTGGAGGTCCGTGTACTCTTTGGCGGCGGCTATAGACTTCGCCTGGAGATCCGCGACCCGCGCCCGGTCCGTATCAGTCGGACTGGTCTTGCTGAGGGACGTGCCCAGTTCGGCCTGGTCGGAGGCAGAGAGCATCAGGCTGGCCGCCTGCTGTTTGAACGAGTAATCCAGCCGTTCCTGGAGGGCGTGCAGATCGGCGTTGTACTTGGTGCTTTTAGTGGATTGGGCCTGAAGTTTGCTGAGGTCCACGCTGCCAAACAGGGGCATACCCCCGGACGGGGCGGCCTGCACGGGCCGGGAAGTCGCGGCGCCCAGGACGAGTGCGGCGGCCCCAAAGACGAAGAAGTGACTGGTGATACGCGATTTCATGCTGTTCCTTAATCGTAAGCGTTAGTTTGATGGCTCGTGAGAAGGCTAGAAAGACTGACCGATGCTGAACTGGGTCCGTCCGCTGTGCGAGCCGGTGGTCGGGATCGCGTAGTCTAGGCGGATCGGGCCGATGGGGGTGACCAGGCGGATTCCGACGCCGTAGTCGGATTCCAGTTTGAAGGCCGTGTGCTGCTGCAAGCCCTGCTGCTGGTAGATGGAGCCCCAGGCATCGCCCCCGTCAAACAGCAGGACGCCCTGGAAGCTGTTGTCCTTGCCAACTGGAATGCGGAGTTCGGCCTGGATCAGAGCAAGGTTGCTGCCCCAGAACCGATCCGTGTCATACCCGCGAAGCGAGTCTGCGCCGCCGATAAAATACTGCTCGAAGAACGGGATGTTGTGCGCGGTCGTGCCGATCAGAAGGCGCGTCGCGAGGACGCGCTTGGGCTGGTTGAACTTGCCCGGCGCCCGCTTCCCGTTTAGGCTCACGTACTGGCGGAGGTCAATGCCGAGCTTCCCGAACACTTCACGGCCGGGTGAGAGCGGGGACGGGATCAGGTTGTTCACGGGCCGCGTGGTCGCCGTCACCAGTTCATAGGAGAAAGATCGCAGGCCGCCCGCGGCGGGCGCGGTGTCATTGTCTCGGTTGCTGTAGATCGCCCGCCCGCCCAGGCCGGCGACGTTGCCCTTCTGCCGGATGAACTCATTCGAAGTCTGGAGCTGGACGTCGTCCGTGCTGACGCTCTCGTAGCGGCCCGTGATACCTACCGTCAGCGAGTCGCTCGTGGCGCGATTCAGGCCCAAGACGAGTCCCTGGCGCCGCTCCAGGTAGGTGCTGTTGCTGCCAGTGACGTTGCTGCCCGAGTTGCCGCCGAACGAGCCTGAGTTGAAGCGGTAGACGGCCTTGTTGTACACATCCACGTCCAGCGACGTGTGTTTCTTATCCAGATATGGCTCGAAGAACCCGGCTTCCAGGCTGCTCTGGCTGTTGATGCCGCCAACCTCCCACTGGAGCGAGACGCGCTCGCCCAAGCCCCGGAAGTTGTTCTGCGCCAATTCAGCCCGGCCGACCAGTTTGGAGGTGGATGAGTAGCCGATGCCGACCGAGACCGTGCCGCTGCGCTTCTCGGTCAGCGGGATGGTGATATCCACCTTGCCGACGTCGTTCGAGACCTCATCGAACGGCCCGACTTCGTCGAACAGTCCAAGATTGTAAACGCGGGTCAGGTCGCGCTGGAGCTTCTTCTCGTCCAGGACGTCCCCGACCTGGCTGCGGAATTCGCGCGTCACGACGACCGGTTTGGTCAGTTTGTTACCCTTCAGCGTGATGGAGTTGATGTGCGCTTCCACCAAGGGGATGTTCAGGACGCCGGTGAGGGGGTCAATGTTGATGTCCGACGACACATCGAAGATGTACCCCTGGCCCCGCACGTAGCCTGTCTGGTGGTTGAACAGCTTGTCCAGGTCGCGCACCAGCGTGTTGGTGTTCAGGACCTTGCCTTCCTGGGTTTCCATCAGCTTCTTAAGCGTGTCGGCCGGAATGGTGGGCGCCCTCGTGGGCGTGTTTGCGGTGAAGTGGATGGTCTTGACGACGGGGTTCTCTTTGACGGTGTACGTGACGTCCACGCCGCCCGCCGCGTCGTTCTCCGCCCCTACCCCGACGTCGCCGTTGAAGTAGCCCATGTTCTTGACGGCATCTCGGGCCGTGTCCGCCGCCTGGGCGCTGTAGGCGTCGCTCAGGCGCAGGCCGGACTGCGTGATGACGGTGCGGATGGCCGCGTCGCTGACGTTAACGTTACCCACAAGGGTGATGCGCGACGTGCGCCCGGTCAGTTGGGGCGCTCCAGGCGCCTCGCCGGTCGCGGCCGTGCCAGGGAGCGGGTTCAGGCCCGGCACGGCAAAGCCGGGGGGGGTGGGTCCGGGAGTGGCCGGGCCGGGGTTCAGCCCGTTCGGGTTGATTGTGCCGGTAGAGGGGCCGTTGGCGGGTACAGTACGGGACGGGTCGTTACCCGGCGCAGCCGTCCCCGGCCCGTTCGCGCCCGGCGTGACCGGGTTTGCGGTCGGGTTGTCCGGGCCAGTGGTCTGCGCGAACACGGGCAGAACCGGCCCCAGGCCTAAAGCGGCACACACGGCAAGGGCGCAAGCTTTGCGTGTTACTTGCGCCCGTTTTTTATTCCAGATGGTCAAACAAAAGCTCCCTTGATTTCCCGCCGCGTCCTATATTTTCAGGTATGGCTCCACTTTCTGCCGCACCATTGCTCGCGCCCGATTCAGCCGTGTCTTGACAGCTTCGAGTGTCAGACCAGTCGCCTCGGCGATCTCGGTGTAGGACAAGCCGTCCACTTCCCGCAGGACCAGCACGACCCGATACTCCGGGGCCAGGCTGTCCACGGCCCGGCTGATCTGCGCCCCAAGTTCCTTCTGTTCCAGCAGACGGGAGGGCGAGCCGCTCCAGTCAGCGACATCCCGCGTCACCACCTCGTCCCTGTCCCCCTCTTCGCCGTTTAGCCCGGCATCCAGGGACGGACCTTCCATCTCGCGCTGCCGGCCCCGCTGCTTGATACGGTTTTTGAGGTGGTTGTGCGCGATCCGGTAGAGCCATGTATAGGCTTTGGAGTCGCCCCGGAACTGGTCGCGGGCCTTGTGGGCGGAGATAAAAGTCTCCTGCGTCAGATCGGCCGCTTCTTCGTAATCCCCGATCCACTGGTAGATCGTGTTGAAGATCTGCTTGCCGTACCGCGCGTACAGGGCGTCCGAGTCCTGGACCAGTGCGGCCTCAGCCCGCCGTTCCGCAGCCATGTCAGGCGGTGTAGGAGCAGACTGCCCATCCGCCGCTTCAGCCCAGCCCATGTTCGGTTTTTTATGGATTCGCGGCGCTAAAGCCATTGCGTCAGTCCTAAAGACAAAGCCGCTTGTGATTTGTTTCAGCATTTTTGCGGCAGCCTGTAATCCGAGCGGCTTAAAAGCCGAACACGCCTTCAAGGGTGACCGTATCGTTACGTTGATCGTCGGTCGAGATCGCCGTTCGTAAGTGGTTGGTAAGACTGTACCCGAGTTTTAGCGTATACTGCGGCGGCAGGAGCGTTGCGTTCACCGCGCCGGGCGTCCGCGCCCCCACCGAGCGGGAATAAGTCACTTGCAGATGGGGACCAATCTGCTTGGTCAGCGTGACGAAGACCGGCAGGTTCGGCTCGTAAGAGACATCCAGGCTCAGGTCCAGGGCGTTCCCGAGGGCGTCCGTGAGCGGCGAGATCAGCGACGGGATCAGGAGCGAGCTAATGGCCGTCTTGGCCTGGGCTTCCAGGGCGTTCCCGGCCCCCGACCCGCCCGGCGCGAGCTGCCCCACCAGGGTTCCATAGGGGACTAAGGCGGCCAGCATCTGCTGGCGCGTCAGCCCACCGGGCGACGACGTCAGCTCCAGGCTCAAATTGTCCGGTGAGTTCAGAACGCCCTTGATCGTGGCCGTGATCGTGTAGCGCTGGGCCGCGTTCCCGAACTGGCCGCTGGAAGAGGATAAAACTCCTTGCGGCGTCACCTCGCCGAAGCTCGCCTCCGACGTGACGGACCGGTTCTCCGAGAGCGCCTGGGCGGACAGCGAGACGTTAGCTTGGGCGGTCAGGCTGACGCGGGTTTCAACACCCGGCAAGCCGTCCGACCCGGCGACCGGGTAGTTCACCACGACCGTGTTGTCGTCCCCGTTGGCGGGCTTGACGATCTTGAGCAGGGTCGGCGGGATGCGGAACTGCCCACTCGCCACGGCCACCTGGGCGCGGAGGTGCGGGTCGGACAGGCGGCCCGTGAGTTGGACGAGGCCGCTGGCTTTCGCGTTCAGCAGGGTGCTGCGTACGGTGACCGCCTTGCTGCGCCCACCGCCCAAGTAAACGGCGACATTGAAAAGCGGATTGAAGGTGGGCGGCCCTGCTGGCGGCCCGGCCGCACCCGTTGGTGAGGGCAGCGTCGCCGTCGCATCGCTGACCACGAGGGGCGAACCCGAGGGCGTCGCAATCGTCGGCGCAAGTAGTGGCCCGGACAGGGTGAGAACACCGTTGATCTTCGCCTTCGCCCCACTGCTGAACTTCTGGTACAGCACATTCTGCTTGCTGTTCTCGTCCAGCGTCAGATCCTTGGTCGCTAGGCGTAAGTCCAGCGTGCCATCGCCCGTCGGCGATAGGCCGGCCGCACCGGATATCGCGAACGTCCCACCCTTGGTGGACTGGCCCGTGAGCGTCTGGATGCGGGCCTTGTTATCCGCCAGGACAACGATCGCGTTGATTTTGTTAGCCCCTGTGTCAAAGTCGGTCAGGCCAACAGACGCTCCCGTGACCGTGATCAGGCCGGACAACTGGCCGCCACCGAAGCTGACGCTGGCCGACAACTGCCCGCCTGTCTTCTTAGGATTGATCAAATTCGGGCTGAGTAAGGCCAGGGCGGATAGATCCTGCACCTTCAATTCGGCGTGCAGATCGCCCTCGTCCCCGGCCACTTGCCCGGCCCGGCCCGGCCGCATCAGGTCGCCCAGCGGGAACGGCAGCGAGCCGTTCAGAGTCGCCACCAAGCGCCCCTCTTTGTAGGCCGATAGGCTGCCGACCGTCAGGACTTGCGGCCCACCGGGCGTCGCCGGGGCCAGCGTAATCGCGCTGCTGCGGATGCGATCCAGGGCGTAAGCGGGTGTGTCCACCCCGCCCCCACCCGCGCCTTCCAGGTTGGATAGGCTGACGGAGCCGACCAGATTTGGCTTCCGCATCGGCCCGGACGCGGTGACGGATAGGTCGCTGATCTCGCGCGGCAGGGCGGGGAGGAACTTCACAGCGGGGGGGAAAGCCGTCCCAAGCAGGGCGAGTGGGACGTTTGAGGCGTCCACGCTCGCCGCTACGTCGCCATCCAGGTTCGCCGTTCCTGACGCCGAGAGGAAGGCGCGGGCGCTAGTCGCTTTGAGCTGGTGCAGCGTGACGACGCGGTCCTTGTAATCGGCGTCGGCCATCACTGTGGTGATGGGAACGCCGCCGGCCAGCACGTCGGAAGCCTGAACTGTGACGTGGCCCGCCGGCTTTGGCCCGCCTGCGTAGTTCACGGCGGCCGTCAGCGTTCCGACCCGCGTCTCGCCGTAGACCAGCCCCTCTGCCGCGAAATCCGCCTGCGCCAAGAGCGCGTCCAGAGGCCCCGAGACCGAGAAAGAGGGAAGCGCGAACGTGCCGGAAAGCGGCTGCGGCAGGCTGTCCAGGCGGGCCAGAAGAGTCCGGCCGGCCGGCGTCCGCGCCCAGCGGCTGCCCCGGAGCGTTCCGATCACGTGCGAGACGCGCTCTGGTGTAGCGGCCGGGATCGCCCCGGCGACGGCCAGCGTCTGCGTCCGTAACGGGTGGGTGGCTGTAGGCAGGGCCAGCTTCAGCGAACTTATCTGGTAGACCACGGGTAGGTTGGCGTCACCGGCGTAGTCCGGCCGGGGCAGCAGAGAGAAGCGCCAGGGTGCACCGGTCTGGGTCAGGACGCCGTCATCGTAGCGGCCCGCGAGAGACAACGGCGCAAACTTCTGGTTGTCCACCACTAGATTGGGAAGGTCAAGAGCCGTCAAAGCCACATGTGGAGTCGCCGGGGTCCCGCCGAAGTGCCCGGAGAAACTGGCCGTGCCGGTGACATCCGCGTAGGCGTCAAAGAGCAAGTGGAACCGGAACAGATCTAGGCCGGTCGCAGCGAAGTCGGCGTTCAGGACGCCCGACGCCGACCGCGTCCCGTGCGCCGTCAGCGTCGCTGTGCCGGACTTGAGCAGCCCGCCGTCGAGCCGCACGACGCCGCCGGCATAGCGCAGATCGGCTGAGACCAAGTCTAGCCGGTAGCCGCCTACGGTGGCGTCCGTTACCTGGGCATGACCAGACACGACGGGCGACTTGAGCCGCCCCCCGATGCGGAACGTCCCGTCGGCCGTCCCGGTGAGGTTGGGAAGGCTGGCCGTGAGCGTCTTTTTCGTCTCAGGCGCGGGGGCGGAGGCCTGCTCGGCGAGCTGCAGGAAGTCCCGGACGTCGCCCTGCGACAGCCGCACGGCGAGGTCGAGCTTGGGGTCACCGCCCGCAAGCGCGGTCAGGGTGCCGTTTAGCCGCGCCTCAGCCGGGAAGCGGCGCACGACCACGTCTTGCAGCCCGATGCCGGCCGCACTCGCCGTCACCAGCCCCGTCACCAGATCTGCCCCGTATCGCCCGAAACGCGGCTCGGCCAGACGCACGGCCCCGACCGCCTGCGGCGATTGGAATGGGCCAATGACTTTGCCGTCGAAGTCCGCCCGCCCGGCGAGGGCCGCAGCCGAGTAAGGCCGGAGCAGACCGGAGAGGTCCAGGCCCGCCGCCCGCACCGTCAAGTCCCAGCGCCCTGACTTGGGGTTGGTCGGAACGAAGCCACTCAAAGCCGCCGTGCCGTTCGGGTCCCGCGCTGCCATCCGCGTGAGAACGAGGGGCTGCCCCAGAGTCCAGGAGACCCGGCCCGAGACCGACCGCAGGGACGTGTTGCGGACGCGCAGGCCCGCCGCGCTGACGTTCGCCACAACCGAGAGCGGCCGGCCCTGGTTGTCCACCAAAAACTGCGCGTCCGCTACACCGCCAAGATTGAGCGCCTTGACGTTCACGCCGGGCGGCAGGCGCAGGGCAGCCAGATTGATGCCGTGTGCCATACCTGCCACGAGCAGGACCGGCTTGGCTTTAGACGTGTCTACCGTTCCCCGGAGCGATACTTGGCCTGTGCCGTTCAGCCGGAATGTCACCGCAGGCATGGATAAGACCTTGCCGGCGTAGATCGCCTGGGCGACGACGTTCGTGGCCTGGTTACCCGCGTACACCACAGCGGGCAGCGTCGCCCGGATCGTGATGGTGGGGTTGGCCGCTGTGCCCGTGAAATCCGCATGGACCGGGCCGGGCGCAGCGCGTAGGCCGGGTGGCAGCTTCAGGATCGGTAGAGCAGACGCCAGTTGGGCCGGGTCCAAGCGGGGCGACGACGCGGAAAAGGCGATCTGAGGATGGGCAAAGTCGAGGACGG
>JAYTRQ010000276.1:0-1749 GCA_043746125.1 Armatimonadota bacterium
GGTCGGCAAGACGGCCCAGGAACTGGATGGTCGGCCCGGCCCGCCGCTTCAGGCCGGCCAGGTCCGGCCCGCCGCCCACGATGCGCAAGGGCATCTGGAGCTGGTTGCATGCGTCCACGGCCAGGTCCACGCGCTTGTAGCCGACGAGGCGGGAGACGACCAGGAAGTGGCTGCCCACTTCGGACGGGGGGGCGGGCGCGTACCGGCTGGTCTCCACGGGGGGGTGGATCACGGCCGCCACCTCGCGCCGGTAGTATTTGCGGATGCGCCGGGCGACGTTGAACGAGTTAGCGACGAAGTAATCTGCTCTCCCGGCGGTCTCGACGTCCCAGGCCCGCAGCCTGCCGAGTATCCCCCGCAGCCAGAAGGAGGCGAGGCGGCCCCGGCGGCTCTGGGACAGGTACTCCCGCTGACGCCAGGCGAACCGGGCGGGGGTGTGGCAGTAGCAGACGTGGCACGTGGCGGGCGGCGTGATGACACCCTTCGCGAAGGCGCTGGAACTGCTCAGGACCAGGTCATACCCGTGAAAGTCGAAGTGTTCAAACGCCGCCGGATAGAGCGGCAGGGCGAACTTGTGCATGCGGTGGGACGAGAGCGGCCACCGCTGGAGCAGCGACGTGCGGATCTCGACCCTCTTGAAGTAGGGCAGGGTCGCGTCGGCATCGTAGACCGACGTGAACAGGGGCGCGGACGGGTAGAGCGAGTGCAGCGCGGCGGCCACGCGCTCCGCCCCGCCCGCCTGCGCAAGATAGTCATGAACGAGTGCGACTTTCATCCGAGATTCCATAGTTAATTACCTGACGTATAATTCTGGTTCGAGGGCGCGACAGAGGAAAAGCTGCAAAGAGGACCGTCTCCGTAGTCTATCTTGCAAGAACCATGCCAACTCTGTCGGTTAACACGAATTCCCCTGGTTTTTCTGCCGGCCTGTGAGGCGACCAAGGTCCCTGACGAGGGACCTCCGCCATACTGGCCGACTTGGCACGAATTTTGCAGAGGAGCATGACAAGGGGACTTGGCTTCCGGCGCCTTGATTGAGAAGAATGGCTGAGAAGAAAGATCGAGAAAAACTAGTTATGCCCCATGATTGTGACGAGCAAATCTCCCGATTGGTGGCGTCACCCGCAGATCTCCCCGCAGCCGACGAGGCCTCCGTCTCTGCGGGTCAGCGGCGTCGCAGGCGGTCCCGCCGGCGGAGGTCCACCCGACCTCTGGGGCGCCGGGCGGCTATGACCAGTGTGGGTTATCTTCTCCTGGTGGCCGGGCTAGCGTTGTCCGTCCACTATTGCCTGATACTTGATCCTACGGCATCCGGGCCGGCGAGGCAATCCACGGACGATGGCGGTAATGTGATTGCCCCCCTCAGCGCGGACCTGAAAGCTGAATGCCGGAATGGCCTCCTCGTCGGCCTCGTGGGGAGCGTTCTGGGAGTAGGCCTTGTGGGTATCGGACGTAAATCCTCATCGCATCAAGCCGCCGCTCCCAAAGGCAGTCGCCCGCGAGGCAAGGGCCCTGCTCCTCGACCCCGAACAACCAAAAGAAGCCCGTGCCCCGGTCCACGCGGCCGTGACTGAGGTCACTTGCCCGATTTCAGCAGGTCGTCATAGACCGCCTCCACCTTCCGCGCCGTCCTCTCAATGCTGAAAAACTCGACGGCCCTCTCCTGCCCGCGCCGGCCCATCTCGCCGGCCGTCTCGGGGTGCTCCAACAGGAAAGTGATCGCCTCGGCCATGGCCTCCGCGTCGCCCA
>JAYTRQ010000277.1:0-1743 GCA_043746125.1 Armatimonadota bacterium
CCCACATGCGCGTAGGCCGTCGGGTGCAAGATCGGCCCCATCGTCGGCTCGCCTAGCGGCAGGCCGACGGGAATGTTGTTGCCGCCCGCGAGATCGCCGAAGACGAACCCGGCTCCTTGCTTGGTGAAGTCCAGGAGGTTCTTAACACCTGCGCTGACGGCGGCGAACCCGGCGTGTCCCGGCCCGGTGTCAAGAACCAGGAATGCGAACACGAACTGGATCACGAACCCCCACCCGACCAAGCGAAGTTGTGGCCGCTGAGTCGCCCCCCGCAGCCGCCCCACCCCGTAGGCGATGGCCGCGAAGACGAACAGCCCGAACAGCGAGCGTCCGCGCAGGAGCCAGGACCCGTGTTCGGCGCTGCGGGCGGCTTCTTCCGTGAGGAACGGGGGGCCGGCGTGGGCCGACGCGCAGGCGAAGCAGAGCAGCAGCAGGCAGAAGATCGGAAGGCGGCAGCGGGAAGGCATGGGGCGGGTGTCCTCGTCGGGATGTCAGGGCGGCGCAGCCTTGCATCTCTGCATTCGACACTGGAGGCTCTAATTCCTGTTGCCCTGGGGTATAATCTGGGCGAAATCAAGCCGAAACCACCTTTACCCACCACTTTTGAGGAGCACACCCCGATCATGATCGTGACCACCAAGACGCTGTTTGAGAACGCCTACGGCAAGTATGCCGTTGGCGCGTACAATATCAACAACGCCGAACAGGCGATGGGCCTGTTCCGGGGCAGCATCGACTCGCAGTCCCCGTTTATCATCCAGATTTCCAAGGGTGCACGTTCCTACACGGACAAGCGGATGCTGGAGTCGATCATCCGCGCCTGCGATGAGATCTTCCCCGAAGCCGTCTTTGCCGTCCATCTGGACCATGGCGACGAGAAGACCTGCTACGACTGCATTGACAGCGGGTTCTACTCCAGCGTAATGATTGACGCCTCCCATGATCCGTTTGAGGAGAACGTCGCCATCACCAAGCGCGTCGTCGAGCGGGCGCACGCGGCGGGGATCAGCGTCGAGGCTGAGCTGGGGATGCTCGGTGGCGTGGAGGAAGACATCGCGGTGGACGAGAAGAACGCGCTTCTGACCGACCCGGATGAGGCCAAAGAGTTCGTCGCCCAGTCCGGTTGCGACAGCCTCGCCTGCGCCATCGGGACGTCGCATGGGGCATATAAGTTCTCCGGCGGCCAGGGCCTCCACTTCGAGCGCATCGCGGCCATACAGAAGCAGTTGCCGAACTTCCCCCTGGTCATGCATGGGTCATCGTCGGTGCCGCAGGACGAGGTCAAGCGCATCAACGAGGCCGGCGGCAAGCTGAAAGAGGGCGCGAAGGGCGTGGACGAGAACCAGTATCAGCCAGCCGCAAAGCTTGGCGTCTGCAAGGTCAACATTGACACGGACGGCCGCCTGGTCTGGACCCGCGTCCACCGCGAGTTCTTCCGCGACAAGCCCGAAGACTTTGATCTGCGCTCCCCTGGCAAAGTGTTTATTGCCGAGTACGCCAAGTTCATCGTCAGCCGCTCCCACTTCTTGGGTTCAAAGGGCCAGCTTGAGGCGGTCCGCGAGTATGCACTGAGTAAAGGCAAGTAGCCCGCGTTCCAACCCGTCCCTAGGAGGGGCGAACCTTGTGTTCGCCCTTTTCTTCTTCTCGGAGCCTTTCTCATGTCCCCTACTCTCAACCCCCGCCTTGGTGTGTCTACGTGGAGCCTAAACGAATCTATCTCCGCCGGGACGCCCCTTCTGGACA
>JAYTRQ010000278.1:0-1743 GCA_043746125.1 Armatimonadota bacterium
GGCGATCCGGCCACCCGCGAGTGGGCGACAACGGGTGCCCCAGCGGGCTGGTTCGGGACGGGGTACTGAATGGACGACAAGTCATGGATCGTCTTGGCGAGCCGGGCGGGGTCCACCCCGTCGGCCAGGGCGACGTAGTTCTTGGCCGCCTCCGGGTCCACCTTGATCTTAGTACTCGTGTCGGCCCGGCCCGCGTGGGCCAGGAGGATGAGGAGGCAGAGGCAGGAGCAGAGGTAGAATGGCAGACGGGCGGGCGCGCGCAGGGCGCGGCGGAAACTCTTCATTGCGATTTCAGGTCCTTGATCGGCGGCCTGGCACGGCACGGCATCGGCGGCCAGGGGCGGGAAGGTTAAGAGAACGTTAAGAGATGGCCAAATTAGAGACACCTTTATCATATCACAAAGCGAGAAAAAAGGCAATAGGGACGGGAGAGGGAGTTTTCGCCGCGTTGACTCCCCTCTTCGCCCGGTGCTATACTAGAGGTGTGATAAACAACAGCACCGAGCGCATTATTGAGAACGTCGCCTGGCAGTCCGAAGGCACCGGCCTGTTGCTGGTCGTCTCCGGCCCCTCCGCCGTGGGCAAGGACACCGTACTGGACGCACTGCTTTCCCTTCCGTCCGACGCCCTGCCCGGCCCCATCAAAAAGTGCGTGACAATCACGACGCGCGAGCCGCGATCGATGGAAGTGGACGGTATAGACTATCGGTTCGTCTCAGCCGCCCAGTTCAACGCCCTAGTCGCGGACGATGCCCTGCTGGAATACGCCGAGGTCCACAACAACTACTACGGGACGCCCCGCGCCTATGTCGCCGCCGAACGCGCGACCGGCACGGACGTGATTCTAAAGATTGACGTGCAGGGCGGTCGGGCGGTCAAGCAGAGGATGCCCGATGCCGCTCTGATCTTCCTCCAGCCGCCATCTCTGGAGGAGTTGGAGCGACGCCTGCGCGGCCGGGCGACGGAGAACGAGGAAGACATCGCCCGCCGCCTGCTCAACGCCCGCCGGGAGATGGCCCAGAGACGCTACTACGACTACGCCGTCACGAACGATACCGTAGAAGAGGCCGTGGACACCATTCGGGCCATTTTAAGGGCGGAACACTGCCGCATCCACGGGGGCCATCCCGATGCCTGACCAAACGGCCACGCCCAAGCGTGTCGTATTAGGCGTCTCGGGTTCCATCGCCGCCTACAAGGCCGCCGACCTGGCCAGCCAGTTGGTCAAGAGCGGCGTTGAAGTCTTCCCCATCCTGACGGCTGCGGCATCCCGGTTTATCCAGCCCGCCACATTCCGCGCTCTGACCCACCATCCCTGCCCCGTTGACCTTTTTGAAGAGCCGTTCCCCGGCGAGATAGCCCATATCTGGCTGGCCCGGAACTGCGACCTGTTCGTGATCGTCCCCGCCTCCATGAACGTCATCGCCCGACTTGCGAACGGCCTGGCCGAAGACATGCTCTCGGCGGCGGCTCTCGCCTGCACCGCCCCCATCTTATTGGCTCCGGGCATGAATACGGGCATGTGGAATAACCCAGCGACCCAGTCTAACCTCGCCAAGCTGCGCGACTACGGCTACTACTTTATCGAGCCGACAACAGGCCGGCTAGCCTGCCGGACCGAGGGCGTCGGCCGCATGGCCGACGTCCCGACGATCTTTGCGGCCATTCAGGAGATGCTGGCACGCTCGGACTCGTGGCGCGGCAAGCGGGTCCTGGTCACCGCCGGGCCGACTCGGGAGCCTT
>JAYTRQ010000279.1:0-5673 GCA_043746125.1 Armatimonadota bacterium
CCGGGTAGGCGCATCATCTCCAGCAAGCCCGCCTGATCCGACCATTCACTCTCCTGCATGGTGTCCGCGTAAGGCACATGGCGGGTGCGGATGCTTTCCAGGCGCTGGGCCGCCGCCCGTGCCTCGGCGAGCGTCAGATGATTCACGATCTTCCAGGCTTGACGCCGCCCGATGCTCTCGCAGGCGCTCCCGACGAGCATTCCGATCAGGCCGGAACCTCGCGCCGTGTCCTCGCCCAGCCGAATGCAGTCCAGATCGGCCGTCATTGCTCCCGTCCAGTCTCCCTGAGCCGCATCCACCCGCGCTTGCAGGGCGAGAAGCCGTGCCAAAGCGCGCACCTTCTGGTATTGCGGGAATAGCGCGGAGAACGAGCGTACCACCGGCCCGTGACAGGGGTATTGAAAGCCCTGGTGCAGAAGGCTGACTGCGCCGTTCGGGGCGGCGTTCTGCCGGACGACGGCGGCCTGGGCGGCCGTGGGATTTATGGGCTGGTTGGGCGCTGAGGGGCTAATAATGGCGCCGCCGGTGATGGCGGTTCCCGCCTGCATGTAGTAGTCAAAGGCGTTCGGGGAAGGCAGCATGGGGGTGGGTATGGTGACGTCTGGCATCCGGTCCCGTCCATGGGACCAGATGCCCAGGCTGACACCGACTACCAGTATGCCTAGCACGATCATCAGCAGGCGGTCACCGGGCGACCACGGAACGCGCTTGCGCAGTGTCTTCATGGTGTCCTTAACGCGGGTGGGGGCGGTTTCGGTTCGGGTATACTGCTGTTATGACGTTGACCATTTCCGGCAAGCCTTACGCGGGCACGACGCCCGACCCTGCCCAAGCGACACGCGAGGCGATGGCCGTCGCCAAAGATGGCCTGCTGCCGCTTGTGGAGGTCTTCTACTCGCTGCAAGGGGAGGGCCTGCGGACGGGGCAGGCGACGGTCTTCGTGCGGTTCGCCGGGTGTAACCTGGCCTGCGAGTTCTGCGATACGGACTTCCGGGTCAAGGACGTCTCTACCGTGGAGGGGCTGGTCGCCGAGATCGCCCGCGTTGGCGTCGACTGCCGTTGGGTCTGCTTTACTGGGGGGGAGCCGACCCTTCAAGAGCTAAGGCCCCTCTGCGACCGCCTGCACGGGTTGGGCTACCGGCTGCAAATCGAGACCAACGGCACCCGGCCCCAGCCGGAGTGGGGGCTGGACCACATCACCGTCTCGCCTAAACAGCCGCAGGGCGGGCGGCTGCACCCGTGGTATGAAGCGAATGCCAGTGAGTTCAAATACGTCGTGGATGACGAGGCCGACTTGGACCGTGCTTTGGACGGCGCGCGCGCCCACGGCCGGACGACGTTTGTGCAGCCGAACGCCCTCAACCCCTCGGCCGTCGCCCTCTGCATCGAGGCCATCAAGCGTCATCCGCTCCGGCTGCGCCTCTCTCTTCAAACACACAAACTGCTGGCGATTCGGTAGGAAGAGGCCTGACACAAAGCCGCCGCCTGGTGCGGGGATACACCAGACGGCGGCTTCTGCGGATGCGCGGGGATCGCATCAGGGGTTCATTCCTGCCGGCCTACGCCGGCACTGAATATACTATAACACAGGTACAAAGACCTGTCAAGCGATTTCCTAAATAATTTTTCGGGGGCATGATTTATGTGCGGACGGTTCACGCTGCATCACTCGGCGGAACAGATCGAAGAGCGCTTCGGGGCGGCGGTGGTGGTCGAGATCGCCCTGCCGCGCTACAATGTCGCGCCGACTCAGGACGTGCTGGTCGTGACGCAGAACGGGGCGCGGCACTTATCGGCGTATCACTGGGGGCTGATCCCGTCGTGGGCCAAAGACGCGGGGATTGGAAACAAGATGATCAACGCGCGGGCCGAAACGCTGGCTGAAAAGCCGTCGTTCCGCACGGCCCTGTCCCGCCGCCGCTGCCTGGTCCCCGCCGACGGCTTCTATGAGTGGCGGGACGCCCCGGCGGGCGTGAAGTCGCCCAAGACGCCGATGCACATCCGCCTGAAGGACGGTGGCCTGTTCGCCTTCGCCGGCCTCTGGGACGAGTGGCATGCGCCGGACGGCTCCCCTCTGCGCTCCTGCACCATCATCACGACGGCGCCCAATGCCGTCACCGCGCCTATCCACGACCGGATGCCGGTCATCCTGCGCCCCGAGGATGAGGCCATCTGGCTGGACCACTCCCGGACGTCCGGCCCAGACCTGCTGTCCCTGCTGGTCCCTTACCCCGCCGACAGAATGGAGGCCTACGCAGTCTCGCGCCAGGTCAACGTGCCCACGGTGGACGATCCCGAACTGATTGCGCCGTTGGGATAGCGCATGGACGAAGAGGGTAATGTCTGGCCTCCGCCGCCGATACGGCCGCCGCCTCCGAAGCCGACTCGGTGTCCGAACTGCGGCGCGGACAGTCTGCCTGAAGAGACCACAGTCTGCCCCATTTGCAGCGTGTCGCTGGATCAGTCCCCTCCACCACTGTTTGTGTTGCTGTCCGGGTTTGTTGGCCTACTGATGATGACCGTTTGCGGCGTGGCGTCCTCGTTCCTCGCCGGTTCCGGAGGTCAGGTGCTGCTGTTCCTGATGGTGGGAGGGGCGTTCACCGGGCTGGTTCTGCTGGCATTTGCGTTCGTTGCCGCACACTGGGCTGGGCGAAAGCGCCGGTAAGGTTAGTAGAGCAATCGGATGCCGGTGATCACCGGGTGGTCCGTGTTCGCGGCGGACAGGTTCGTGTCATGGATCTGGCCGTAGCCGACGAATAGGGCCGTCTGTGCGCCCAAAAAGTAGTTCGGCTCGATCCAGTAATCCACATAGCCGCCTTTGCCGCCGTGCCCGGTGGCCGCGTGGAGATCTGAGCGCAACTCCATCTTGTGCCCGCGCGTTGCGCCCAAAGCCGTGACGCCCTGCAAGTCGCCGTCCAGCTTGTACTCGGAGGCGAGCTGATGCACATGGACGTAGTTCGCGAACGTCCCCGTCACGCGCGTCTTGCCGACCCTCTGCTCCCAGCGGGCGCCTACCATGTCCCAACTCCCCTGGTAGAAATCCGCCCGGTCAATGTAATGAGCGGATTCGTGCCGTACAATCAGGGACAGTGGGGCAACGCCGAACAGGTGGCGAGCGCCGAACTCGAACGTCCCGACCAGGCGCTGGGGCCGGAAGGTTTTGTGCGTGCTATCCTGCCCTGCTTCCACGTCCACGTCAGCGAAGAGGTAGAGGGGCGAGCCGGCCGCGTGGGCGAAGGTGCTACCGATCTGGTAATCCCCGTGGTAGCGGAAGGTGCGGGTAACGCCGTAGTAGCCCAGGCGCCCCTGCCCGTGGACCGCGCCGACCTTGTCATCGGGCGGCGGGAGTTGTGGGCCTTCAGGCGTCTGCGCGTGGGCGCGGGCGGTGAGGATCAGAAGGGCGAGAAGAGAGAAGCGAGACAAGGGCCAGGATAGGGGCACGGGCGTAGGTTCCTCACGAGTTTAAGTGACCTCGTTATATCACGGATGCCCGTTTTTGTCAACGCCTCCCACGTCGGCTCCCCGCGAATCACTCAGGTGGACCAGCCGCGCGTTCCGCTCGTCGGAGACCACTGCCCAATGGCCGGACGTGGCCATCGTGCCTGGCGTCCACTCGCCCGGCACGTTCCCTCCGGTCAAGCGGGTGAGGAACTGAGGGTAGAGTTTGCGGTGGGCTGGGTCGGGCACGACTGCGTAGGTCAGAGGGCTCCCATCGGAGAGGCACACGGCGGCCAGAGTGAGGCCGCCCCACCCAATGTGGCGCAAGGATAGGGTCACAAAATGGGGGCCTCCATAGGACATCGCCCTCTTTTCTTGCTATCTACCCGTGCCCGATCAGCGCGTACAACCCCGCCTGCTCCGGCGTGTTCGGGTCGTACAGCACCGTCACCGGTTGCCCGATCTCGAACTCCTTCCACTGCTCCACGCTCACCTGCTCCTCCCGTTCCCGCCCCTCGCCCGGTGCGGGCGCATACCCATAGCGCAAGTAGTACCGGACGACGTCGTCTGCCTCCGTACGTTTGTGCGTGATTGTCCCCACCGTCGCTACGCCCCCTCGCAGCAGACGCAGGCGCTCGCGTGTCCAATGCACCAGGCGGCGGGCGAGTAGCAGACTGACCAGAAGGACGAGCCCCCCCGACAGCAGCAGCGACGTGACCCGGCCAGCCGGGCTGGGCCGCCACGGGTAGGAAGCGACACCGCCGAACCAGGGCGCATAGCGGACGGGGAAGCTCCGGCCCAGGGCGTAGCCGGGTGGGAGCCGGGTGGGGGAGGGGGGAGGATGGGCATTCTGGTCTGCTCGCGGTATCTCGAGCGCACTTCCCTTGGGGCGCTCCAGGCCCACCCATCCGGATTGGCGTTGGAGTGTACCCTCTACGCCGGGAATGTTCACGACAAACCGGACAGCGACGGGGATCGGCGGCTTCCCCCTCACCGCCGACGGTTCCGTCCGGACTTCGACGATATGGCCCTGCACCGTGCGCCCGGCCGCCCCGATCCAGAGCAGTTTGCCCACCTCCCAGAGTGCCCGGCCGCTGCCCAAAACGAACAGGCCGAGCAGCAATCCGGCCACGGTCAGCAGAAAGGCGAGTTTTGGCGGCAGTGCGATCCGACGCGGTGGGGGCGGCGCAACCTTCGGCTCGACAGTGTGTTCAAGAACGGTTTCCATAAGTGATGCTTTCTAGGAGGGTCAAAGTGGCAGTCTCGTCGGGCGCGGTGACGGCGCCCTCGGCCCTGAGACGTTCCCAGAGCGCCGTCGCCTCGCCGCCCGTGAAGTCGCGGGCGACAAAATCCGTGCCAGGGCGCTGAAGGCAGATGACCGGCTTTCCCGCGCGGAGCAGAGCAAGGGCGGCGGACAGGTTGGACAGGTTCGCCCGCCCAAATGGGACCTCAGACAGCACCACTGCACACGCGGGTGCGGCCAGACAGGCGGCTTCGGCCTGGACGGCTTCCGACAGGGTTGAGAATGGCGCGGCGTGGGCGTAGACAATCCCTAGAAGGTCTGCCGCTTCAGCGTCCGTATCGCCGTCGTTCAGGCCCCCGGCCGTGACGGCACAGCCCTGCCGGTGCAGGGCCAGCAGCAGAGCCGTCCCGGTCCCGCCGCCGCAGAGGATGTGGACGCTGGGAGCGTCCAAGGTCGTGTCTTCCAGTTCCGGCGGCAGCGTCAGAACCAACGGCCGCCCCGTAGCCGGATGCCGACGGACCCAGGCACGGGCCCCGTAGACGGTTCGCAGATTATCGGCCGTCAGCACCTCCGTGGGGAGGCCCTGCGCGGCGATGCGCCCGCCGTGGAGCAGCACCAGCCGGTCGCAGTAGGCGGCAGCCAGGTTCAAGTCGTGCAGCACGGCCAGTACTGCCTTCCCGCCGGCATGCGCGAGTTCCCGCGCCAGGGTCAGGATCTCGGACTGATGACGCAAATCTAAGTGTGCCGTCGGCTCGTCCAGCAGCAGGACGGAGGGCTGTTGGGCCAGGGCACGGGCGACCAGGACCCGCTGCCGCTCGCCGCCCGACAGTGCCGTGACGGCCCGCTCCGCCAGGTGGCCCACGCCGGCTTGTTCCAGTGACCGGGTGATGATGGCCTCGTCCTCGGATGTCTCCGCCGCAAACGGGCGGCGGGGGAGGTGCGGCGCACGGCCCATGCGGACGACCTCGCGAACGGTGAAGTCCAGCGAGACG
>JAYTRQ010000280.1:0-1735 GCA_043746125.1 Armatimonadota bacterium
GGCGAACTTTCCCGCACTTATGAGGAACTGCCATTCGAGACTCGGCTGGCACAGATCAGCCGCGAGACGGATAAAGTCGCGCTCTCCATCTGGAACGGCACGTTGAGCGGCCCGGCCTTCTTCGGGCTGATCACGACGCCGCGCCTGTTGGACGTGGCGGAGCAGCTCTGCGGGCCGGAACTGATTGCTAGCAGCGTCTACAGGCTCAGGCCTAAGATCCCAAACTACAACTACGGTGCGGTGCCATGGCACCAGGACTCGGGGTACTTTGAGCCGTATTGCGACAAGGCCTTGGTCCTGACCGTCTGGCTGCCCCTCGTGGACGCCGACGCCGACAACGGTTGCCTATGGGTGATGCCGCGCGAACACACTAAAGACGTTCTGCGGCACGAGGCCGCACCCGGCAAGAGCTACCTCCAGATCCCTGGCGATGCCCTGCCCCAAGTTGAGCCGGTCTGTGCACCCGTCAAAAAGGGCGGCGTCCTGCTGATGACCAACCGGACGCCGCACGTCAGCTTCGAGAACGCGACCGACAGCGTCCGGTGGAGCATGGACCTGCGCTACCAGAGCGCCTCTCTTCCCACGAACGCCCTCATCACGCGCTTAGAGGGCGAGTCTCTGCCCGCGCCCGACCGTGGCGTTCCCGTGGCCTGCTATCCCCCCGAGGCCGACTTTCTGGTACGGAGCCGGCACCGGCCTGAGCAGATACTGACCGATCCTGTCGAGTTCCACCGCCTGCGCCGCGAACACGAGGCCGTTCCGATGACAGCCCGCTGGAGTTAACCCATGCCTATTCCCCCACCCTACCCGTCCCTCGAAGAGATGATGCGGCTCATCGGCGAAGCCGGCACACGGCTGGTCGAGATCGAGGCGTCTGAGGGCGCGGCCGGCAACATCTCCGTATTCCTCAACTGGGATGTGAACCTAGCCGAGCGTTTCCCGAACACGCAGAGCTATCCCCTCCCCCAGCCCGTGCCGGAACTGGCGGGCGGCGTATTCCTGGCCACCGGATCAGGTCGCCGCCTGCGCGAGATCGGGCGTGACCCAGAGGCGAATCTGGCCGCCTTGCGCGTGGACGCCGGCGGCGAGACGGCGACCATGCACACGTCCCCACGCTGCCTGTTTGAGCGGCCGACGAGCGAGTTCAACTCGCATTTGGCCGTGCATCAGACGTTTATCACGCGGGACAACCTGAACTTTCACGCCGTTATCCATGCCCAGCCACTGCACCTAACCTATCTAAGCCACATCCCCCGCTACCAGGACACGCGCTACTTGAACACGCATATCCTGCGCTGGCAGCCGGAAACGCTGGTGCATCTGCCCAAAGGCGTGGCCTTCCTGCCATTTCTGCTGCCGGGTTCGCCCGAACTGATGGAGGCGACGGTCTCGGCCATGAAGGAGGATTACCGCGTCGTCCTGTGGGCCAAGCACGGGGTCATGGCGCGGAGCGACCAGTCGGTGAAGCGGGCGGCGGACCGGATCGAGTATGCGGAGACGGGGGCGCGATACGACTGCCTGAACCTATCCAACAACAGCCTCGCCGACGGGCTGACGGACGACGAGCTGCGGCGAATCGCGGAGAAGTTCGGCATCGTCCAGGATTATTTCTGACGGGGTATGTACGAGCCGAACCGCAGGTTGACGCCCCGATGCGTGTTCATCGCGGCGCTCTCGTGCGGGCCGGTCTGGCAGATGGCCGGGAAGAAAAGGCTGAAGCCGATGTCCCAGGCGG
>JAYTRQ010000281.1:0-5660 GCA_043746125.1 Armatimonadota bacterium
TTCGGGCGTGAACCCAAGTTCCCCCACCCCGAGTCCCTGCGGCTCGTTTTAGAGCAGTACGCGGCCACGGGCGACCCGGAACTGCGCGTCATCGCCGAGAAGACCCTGCACGGCATGGCCGACGGCGGCACGTACGACCAGTTCGCGGGCGGCTTCTTCCGCTACAGCACCACGCGCGATTGGTCCATCCCGCACTACGAGAAGATGCTGGAAGACAACGCCAAGTTGACGCCCGTGTATGCCCTCGCCTCACAGGTCTTTGACGATCCGTATTACCTGGACGTGGTAAAGTCCGCCCAGGGCTGGCTGCTGTCCGACATGCGCGATCCCGAAACGGGTGCGTTCGCGGGCAGTCAGGATGCCGACAAGGAAGAGGCGTATTACGGCCAGCCGCTCGGCGTCCGGGCCACGCTGCCGACGCCTTACATTGACCGCACGGTCTACGCGGGCTGGAACGCGCTGATGGTATCGGCGTTAGTGGCGCGGTACAAGATTACGGGGGAGGCACGTCTCCTTGACGACGCTGTCCGCCTATTCGGCTTCTTGCGCGACCATCTCAGCGGGCATGACGACGATACCAGCTTACTGCTCATCCGGCACTACTCGGCCGGAGGCGTGGCGTCAGGCGCGGCGGGTCTGTTGGCGGACCAAGTCGCGTTCATTTCCGCTGCGACCGACCTGTACGAGGTGACGGGCGAGGGGCGTGAGCATCTATCAGCCGCAGGGCAAACCGCCAATTACCTACTGGAACGACTGGAAGACAAAAACTCTGGCGGCTTCTTCGACCTAGACCCAGACCCGGATGCAATCGGTGAGTTGGCTCGGCCCAAGAAGGAGATCGGTGACAACGCCGACGCCGCTCTGGCTCTAGTGCGTCTGTCCGGCTTCACCGAAGACGCCAAGTATCGGCAGGCGGCGGAACGGGCGTTAGGAGTGTTTGCGGGCGAGTATGGGAGGTTGGGCCATTTTGCCTCGTCTTACGCCCGCGCCGTGGAGGCGGCTCTGGCGCCCGGCCTGCACGTCACCATTGTCGGCGGCCGTGACGACGCGCGGACGTGGGACTTGCTGCGGGCCGCGTGGGGCTGCGTCGCTCCCGGCAAGACGGTGGAGATGCTGGACGCCGCAATCGCTTCCCAGCGCGGCCTGCCCGCCGACCTTGCCGGACGGCCTTACGCAACGGTGTGTCTCGGGACGGTGTGCCAGGCACCCGTCACGGACGTCGAGGAGATGCGGGCGCAGATGCGGGGCGGCCGATGAAAGAGTCCCCCCGCCCCCAATTCTGGGGGAGTAGGAGTGGGACACGGCCCAGTCCAAAAAGGGCGGACACGGTGGGCCGCCCCTACGGCTCTGGCTCTCACCCCCCCAGAATTGGGGGCGGGGGGACTTCTCTCTTCTTCCTGCTCTTTCTTCTCACCCAGCCCCTTTACGCCCAATCCCTCCCCCACTTCCGCACCGCCGCCGATGCCCGCGCGTACGCAGAGGCGCAGGAACGGGCAGGGCAGTATGAGGCGGCGGCGGGCGCGTTTGAGGTAGAGGCGGCGATCCGCAGGCGGGCGGGCGACCCGCAGGCGGCGATTATCGAGCATCGGCGGGCGCTGAGGCTGAAGACCGACGTCGCCCTGGCGGTCACGGCTCCCGTTCCGATGGCAGGCCCGGCGCTTGCCAAGCTGGAACCGGTCGCCGGGTGCTATCTGGGGGCATTGGACAACTATCCCTCGGACGACGCGGACAACTTCGAGCGCCGGAGCGGGCGGCCACTGGCTCTGTGCTTCGACTACGGCCGCTATGGTGCCCCGTTCCCGATGAACTGGGCGCGACGGCAGGTGCGGGCCGGGCGGGCCATTCAGATCGCATGGGAGCCAAATGACATACGCGCCGTGCGGGATGACGAGTACCTGAACCGGTGGGCCGAGGACGCCGCCCGATGCGGCACGGCCGTCTTCCTGCGGTTCGGCGGCGAGATGAACGGCAACTGGACGCCGTGGGGGCGCGACCCTTTGGCCTATCGTCGGGCGTTCCGCCTGGTCCATGCCGTGGTCAACCGCCATGCGACCAACGTCGCCCTGGTCTGGGCGCCGGGGGCGGTGCCGACCTACAACCTGGACCTGTATTATCCCGGCGACGACGTCGTGGATTGGGTCGGCATCAGCCTCTATCTCGTCCGCTATTACGACGACCGGCTCAGTCAGCCCGCCTCGCAGGACGGCCCCGCTTCGTTCATCGCGCCCTTCTACGAGAAGTTCGCAGCCCGCAAACCACTCTGCCTGGTGGAGTGCGGCGTCTCGCGCCGGAGCCGGGTGGAGGGGCACGGCGCGGACGCCTACGCCGCCGCACGTATCTTCGACCTGATGGACGCTATCAAGATCCGCTATCCGCGCCTCAAGATGTTCTGCTGGTTCACGCGCAACAATTTAGAGACGGCCCAAGCGGGTCGGCGGCTGAACGACTATTCGCTGCCGGAGGGGAGCCAGGCGTTGGCGGCGTTCCGGTCGGCCACGAGCGACCCCTACTTCCTGAGTAAGCTTTCCGACGTGCCGCCGTATCGCTATCAGACTGTCGGAGGGCGTCTGCCGCAGGGGTACACGGGCAGCCTCAGCGCGGCGATTTCGACGCACAGCCTGAACCCGACGCTGGAAGTGACGCGGGGCGGGCCAGTGCGTCGGACGGGACACCCGTTCAGCGTGTTCGTGCCCACAGGGCTGGGTCCGATCAGCATCGGGGTGAGAGACGAGCGAGGGCGGCTGGCGCGGACAGTGCGTGTAGAAGCGCCGTAAAGAAGTAGGGACAGCATGATGGCTGACAACACCCTTTTACTGGTGGCTGACGTGGTTGAGGCACTGGCAGAAGCAAATATCAAGACGTGGCTCTTCGGCGGCTGGGCCGAGGAGCTTTCCGGCGTCAGCCCTCAGGGTCCTCACCGGGACATTGACCTGCTGTATCCGGCAGAGGATTTCGGGCCGCTGGACGAGTTCCTGCGGGCGCATAGCGACGTGGAAGAGGTACGCACCAAGCGGTTCAGCCACAAGCGGGCCTTCCGATGGCAAGGCGTGCTGGTGGAGGTGCTTCTGGCGCACCGGGAGGGAGCGGGAATGGTCACAACTCTCTTCGGAACCCACTCATTCACGTGGCCGCCAGACACGTTTTCGCGGATGGTGCGGCTGTCGAGCGGCGAGTGGGGGGCGGCCAGCCCGGCGGCGCTCCGCCTCTACCGGGAACGGCACAGGGAGGTCGAGCAAGCGTATCAGGAACACACCGCGCGGTCAAGCGGTTAACGGGCGGCCACGGTCGCCGGGAGCGAAACTTGGGCACAGGCGACGGCACGGAAGCCGGTGTGGTCTATCTCCATGTTGGCGAACTTGGTTTCGCCCATAACGTAGAGCGTTTCGCCGGGCGAGGGATGAGCGAGGCCGACGACGGCGAGCGGCAAAGATGCTTCCAGCAGGCCGCCGCGCCAGGCGTAAGAGCCGCCGGGAACACCAGGCAGGGGCAGATTCTGCCCGGCCGTACCGGGCGTGATCGTGAACGTCTGAGAGGACGGCTGAGAAGACCCGGTGACGACCGGGCGCAGGGTGAACGTGTAGGCGACCTGGGGCGAAAGCGGGCGGGTCAGGTCCATGCGGACGTACAGGTTTCGGCCGTCGCGGCAGGCGAACAGGCGGACGATGTCGCCGCTGGACTGGAAGGCCCGCATGACGCTGTCCCCGGCGGGGTCGAGGGCGACCGGCGTCTGCCCCGCCCAATCGTCCGCATTCCCGTCCATACGCAGGCGGCCATCAGGGACGTGGACCAGGCCGGGCGTACCGCCCGCGTCGTCGAGCGCCCCGAACAGTTCGTTGCGGCGGGCGAATGAGAACAGGAAGCGGCTCGACATCTCCACCTGACTGCGATAACGCTTGATGGCCGCGTACTTCTTCTGCGTGTCCCGGCGGGTGAGCGGCAGAGCGGACCAGCGTGTGTCCAGTGCGGCCATCGGTCCGGGGGGAAGGAGGGCGGCATCTTCGTGCAGGCCCTGGGGTGTGGGCCAGTCGCCACGATGGACCAAATAGTAATGGAGACAGGCGGTTCTAGCCCACGGCAGGCCCTCCAGGCGAAGCTGTTCCAGGGCCGTCCGAACGAAGACGCTGGTCGCGGCGTGGTCCGGGTGGTCATCGCTCGGGTGGGTGACATAGACATCGGTGGGCCGCTCGGCCCGCATCTGGCGCTTGACGTCTTCCAGCAGGGACCGGCCGCAGTAGGGCGCGTGCAGGGTGGGCGAATCCACATAGGGGGAGTGGTCGGCGGTGGTATAGGCCGAGGCGACCGGCTTGTCCGGGTTCCAGTTGGTGGTCCACATCGCCATCAGGCCGCGGTCGGGGTAGCCCAGAAACTGGACGTGATCGGCCGGAATGCCCAGGACGCCCAAGGCCGTCCGTGCCTCGCCCTGGCGCAAGTAGGCGTAGCGGACGAAGTCCTTGGGCGGCACGTTGATTTCGTGGAACTCTTGAGAGGCACTGATTCGGAAGCCATCGCCGTTCGTTACGATCACCACGCGGACGTCGTCACCCCGTAGACGGGCCTCACGCATCAGACCCGCCGCACCCAAGGTCTCGTCGTCGGGATGGGGCGCGAAAACTAAGACCCGCTGACCCGACACGGGAGAGGCCTCAGTTTCGAGGTGTTTCACAGCCTCGTTGCTGGCGTAGATTTTGTAAGCGGCGGTAAGGCAGAACAGGGCGAGGAAAGTGGGCGGCAGAGCCAAAGCCAGTGCAATGGCGCGGAACCAGCGGGGGCGTCTGCGGCGCAGTTTGGCAGGCGTGCGCGCGGTGCGGAGACGTTTGATCATAAGGCGTCACTTCCCTCGGAGGAGGGGGCGGACCTCGGCGTAGGCGGCAGCAATGCGCGGCTCCCAGTGCAGGAGCCAGGAAAGCGGATCGCGCAGGAGACGGTTAGCCGCCGTGTCGAGATCGGGCCATTCGGTGAGGGCGCGTGAGGCATTCGCCAGCCCGGCGGCTTCCAGGATGACGGCGGCCCGCTCCGTGTCAGTCGGGCGTTCGCACCGCAGGAGCCAGCAGACATCCAGGCTGGCGTACTTGAAGCTCTTCAGGTTCCACCAGACCTGCCTGGCCCAATCGTCGGCCATCGCCCACTCGCGGCGCTTGAACTGCTGTCGTAGGGTCCGTAGCGTGTCTGTGTAGCCGTGGGTAATCGAATCAACGGCGTCCTCACGCGTGGGCGCGGGCAGCGCCAGGTCTCCGCCCAGAGAGTGGGCGAAGGCGAACTGGAAGCGGAAGAAGCCAGGGAGCGCGGCATACTCTTCCGTTGAGAGGACAAAAAACTGGATCTGGGGGAAGAGATCGCGGCAGTCGCGAGTCGCATGGGTGACGCAGTTTTCGACCGCATCTACGACTAACAGGAAGTCAAGATCGTGGGCCGCCTCCGGCTGGTCAGCGGCGGAGCCGTACAGGGCTAGGAGGCGGAGGTTGCCGCCCAGCCGCTTGGTGGCGACCTTTGTGAGCTGACTTATGAGGGCCTGACTGGGCATGGCGGCTTCCTCAGATGGAAAAGCGATTAAGAGGAGAGAAGATGGCGGAACCGGTGGGATTCGAACCCACGAATGGAGAGGACCCCATTACACGATTTCCAGTCGTGCTCCTTCGACCAACTCGGACACAGTTCCCCGG
>JAYTRQ010000282.1:0-1732 GCA_043746125.1 Armatimonadota bacterium
CAATTCTCAAAAAGCACGTCCGAAACGACATCTTAGAACTCTACCTCCAGGACAACGTCCAGACCCACGAGCTCCAATCCGACGGCTCCTACCTCCGCCTGCACCCCGCCCCCGGCGAGGCCCCCTTCAGCGTCCAAGCATACCTGCTGTCCCAGAGTTCAGGGGAACCCTCCTAATCCGTAGGGGCGGGGCTTGCCCACGCCCTCTTATCAAGTCTCCCAGCTCTGAACGCACTCTGCACCTAGGGGATAGAAAGCAACCCATCCTGGCAAAAATAGCATTGCACATACTTCCTACCCTGTGGAATAATACGAGCAGGACTCACGCTGTGCGCTAGGCGGGAGCCGGGATTTTATGATCACTTTTCATCCACAACCTGTCGGAACGACAAGCACCTCGGAAAAAGCATTGGGGCGCGGCTTGCCGGGGGCACGGCGGCGGACGGTCAGTACCCTGCGCGGCGGGCGAACGTTCGGGGTCGCCGCCTGCGTGGCGCTGGGCGCCTGGGCGATCCGCTTTCAGGGCCTGAACGATCCGGCGGTGCTGCCGCTATTCGTCTTTTTCGTCGGCCTGTCCATTCTCTCCGTAGTGCTGCCGGCCAGTGGGCCACGCGGACAGCGGGTGGGCCTGATACCAGCGGTGGGACTAGCAGCGGTGCTGCTGCTGCCGCCGGTCGTCGCAATCCTTCCACTTCTGCTGGCGAATACTGCCTATGCCTTCTCCCGCGAGATGCTCGTTTCCCGACGCGCTGCCTACGAGCGCGGGGTGTACTTGCTGCTCGCAATCACGGTTGGAGGTCTGCTTCGGACGGCTCTCACGGCACACACGGCGATTCCGCCAAATTCGCTGCTTCAGTTCACACTGGTCTCGCTGTGTTACGGAGGGACCTATGCCGGCGGACGCCTGCTCGGACTCGGGCGGCATGTTCGGGCGCAGAGTACGGTTAAGCGCCATGCCTGGTGCAGTTGGCGGCTGGAAGTGGCCACGCTTGCCGCGACCACACCGGTCGTCGTCGTCATGGCCCTTTCCAATGCGCCGATGGGGATTGCTGGCGTTGCCGGCGCAGCGGCTCTGCTGGGGATGCTGGTGGTGGTCGCCCATTTCGGATTTGAGGTAGGCCTCATGCGGGAGCAGGTGCGGGCAATGGAAAAGATCAGTGCCCTGACCGTGGCACAGACCAGCCCGAACAAGGTGATTGAGCGGTTCCTGCATCTGAGCGCCGACCTGGTCTCCTGTGACCGGGTAGAGTTCTGGCTTACGAATGATTCGGAAACTCGGCTGGAGCGCCTTTCGCTTGCTACCGGCCACTCCGAGATCACCACGGGGGAAACCGCCAGTGTCCGCTTCGGCGAGGGCCTTGTTGGCCGTGTTGCCGACCGCAAGGAGCCGATCCTGGTCCGCGATGGCACACGCGATCCCCGCCGGACCGAAGGCGAGCAGACCGGTTCCTCGGAAACCTCATTTTCCATGCTGCTGATGCCTCTGGTCGCCGGCAACGAAACCATGGGAGTTGTCCAATTCGAGCGGGATGAGCCGGGACGCTTTACCCCACGGGACCTGTCCCGTGTCCGCGCCCTGGCAAGCCAGGCAGCGGCGACGATTGCGAATGTCCGTACCCACCAGGATGTTTACAACCAGGCCGTCACCGACAGCCTGACCGGGCTTTACAACCGCCGCCACATGCAGGCGGCACTGCTCGATGAGCGCCGCCGCGCCCAGCGCTACAGCCATC
>JAYTRQ010000283.1:0-5645 GCA_043746125.1 Armatimonadota bacterium
CCATCCGCCCGGATCGTCCTATGGGATACCACGCTCCAGCGGATGCCTGAGGACCAGATCCTCGCCGTCGTCGCGCACGAGATGGGGCATTACGTCCTCAAGCACCTGTACTGGGGCTTTCTGATGACCGTCGTCGCCCTGCTGTTCGTCCTGCCCCTGATGCAGAGGTTCGTCGAGCGCATGCTGGCCCGCTTCGGCCCGGCCTGGGGCATCGCAGGGCCGGCCGATTTCGCCGCCCTGCCCGCCCTGCGGCTGACCCTGACTCTGTTCGGCTTCCTACTCGCGCCCGCCACCAACGCCGTCTCCCGCGCGGTGGAGCACCAGGCCGACGCCTACGGCCTCCAAGTGACGCAAAACCGCCCCGCGATGGCCCGCGCCTTCGTCTCGCTCGCCGAGCAGAACCTGGACGACCCGAACCCGCCCCCGCTCGTCAAGTTCTGGCTTCTCGACCACCCTTCCCTCCAGGACCGCATAGATTTCGCGCTAGGCCGCAAGTAGGGCGCTTTTCCTCGCGCCCTCTTCTCCTCGCGCCCTCCTCTCCCACCCTCCGCAGGGCGATTGCATAGACATGGTCGGCACGATTGAAGGGTGGGCCAGCACGGGGCCTGCCCCTTCGTGCCTCTATCTCTTCTGACACCCCCTCCGCCTGCCTCCGCGCGACTTGGCATGATTTGTGCACTAGTAACTTTGACGGTATCTGCCGATCTCTCCGGACGCACGTCCCCGGAGCCTCGCACTTAGCGCAATCCCCTCCCGAAAGGCTACTACCATGCGGTCTTCTTACACACCCTTCCTGCTCACCGGCGTTACCGCCGCGCTGGGTGTCTCCGTCCTCGCTGGCTGCGGGGGCGGCGGATCAAGCAGTTCAAGCTCCAGCGCCGGCCTGCCCACGGCCAAGGCGACGCAAAGTCAGGTGGCGCGCGGGCGTGCCCTGTTCACGACGATGGGCTGCTCAGACTGTCACTCCCAGGGCATCAACGATCCTGCCTCGCCCCTATGGATGGCCGGCTACGTCAAAGGAGGCCCGAACGGCGTCTTCCAGATCGGCCCCTTCGCCACCCATGCCGCCAACCTGACCCCTGATGTCGCGACAGGGCTGGGTGGCAGTACGGACCTTCAGGTCTACAACGCTCTCAAGTGGGGGCTGACCCCGGACACGCCCGAGGCCGTTATTACCTCTAACGTGCCGGGGCAGGGGAACTTCCCAGCTCAGCCACACTATCTTGCCCCGCCGATGCCCTGGAATTCGACGCGCCATCTGGCTGACGCCGACCTGTGGTCCCTGGTCGCCTACGTCAAACATGGCATCAAGCCCGTGGTGAACGTCGTCTCGGCTAGCGAGGGGCCGCCCGACTTCTGGGCCAGCAGCTACACGTCGGATAAAGTCGGACCGTACCCTCTGCCCGCTTATCCCGCCGCCAGCGAACAGTTCACGCCGTAAACGAAGCCGGCCCCTCCCGCCACTGGCGGGAGGGGCCAGCCTCGTTTACGACCGAACGCTTCTTCAGGCAGGAATCCCCTGGCCAATCACGAATACTGCCCCTACTATGGCCGCGTCCTCCCCTGCCGCCCGCATCGCCCGCACCGACTTCCGCCCGCCGCGCCTGCACCCGCCGACGCTCCGGCTCTTCAACGCCCTTCTGCCGGACCTCCTGCGACGCTTCTGCGAGGTCAAGTCGGTTGAGATCGCCCCCGGTGACGTGCAAAGTCTCCAGTCACTGGTCGGGTCTCGCTTGCTGCTGACCCCCAACCACCCCACCAACGACGACCCCGCTCTGCTGTTCGCTCTCGCTCGCGCCGCCGGGCAAGAATTCCACTACCTAGCCTGCCGTGAGACCTTTGATAACCTCCGTGGCCTGTGGGGGCCGGTCATCCAGCGCCTGGGCACCTACTCGGTCGTCCGTGGCACGGCCGACCGCGAATCGTTCCGCATGACCCGCCGGCTCCTCGCCGCGCCCGGTGGCCGGGTGGTCATCTTCCCCGAGGGCGAGATGCACTCGCAGAACGATACTCTTCTTCCCTTCCACGCGGGCGTTGTGCAACTTGCGTTTTGGGCGCTGGAAGACGTCCGCAAAGGCGGCGACCCAAGCGGCGACGTGTCCCTACTGCCCGTCGCCCTGCGCTACGAGTTCACGCGCGACATGACCCGCCCCATCGCCGACTCACTGGACCGCTTGGAGCGAGCTGTCTGCCCGCCCGCTGATCCCACCGCCAACCCTTATGACCGCCTTCGGCGCGTCGGCGTTCGGATGCTGGAGACGCTGGAAGCCGAATACGGGCTAAAGAGCAAAGACGCCGACGGCGAGCCGGACCTGACCCCGCGCCTCAACGCCCTCAAGGCCATGATGCTGGACCGGGCGGCCGGACTCATCGGCGTCGCGCTCCCCCCGGACGCCACCCAACCGGAACGGATGCGCCTTCTCATCAACAGCGTTTATGCCGTGACGTCCGGTGAGCCTGACCCCCGCCGGACGCCCTATTCGGCCCGTGTCCACCGCCAGCAGGCCGACCGCGCCGCGCCTCTGCTGTCAGACCTGAACCGGGTCGCCAACTGGATCGCTGTCCAGGATAACTACGTCCGCGCCCGCCCGACCCCCGAGCGCACGGCCGACACCCTGCGGCGTCTGGAAGTGGAAGCCTTCGGCCACGCCCATCTGCACGGCCCGCGCCGTGCCCACGTCCACGTAGGGCTTCCGATAACCCTCGCGTCCTGTTATGACGCCTACAAGGCGGACAAGAAGGGCACGGTGGCGCGTGTGACGCACGAATTAGAGCAGGCCGTACAGGGGCTTTTGGACGGCGAGCGGGTAGAATAAGCGTCAAGGTGGCCGCCGATGAACGCCATTTGACGCGGGCCGACAAAGCTCAACTTCCGCAATGGGGCGCCCACGATCTGGGGGATACCTTCCCTGGCGTGGAGAGCATCCCCGGCGTTTGCGGCGGTGAGCCGTGCATCGCCCAGTCCCATATCCCTGTCTGGCTGTTAGAGCAGGCCTGGCGCTTGGGGACGAGTGAGGCCGATCTGCTGCTGGCTTATCCGACCCTGCACGCCCAAGACCTCGCCAATGCTTCAGGGTACGTCCGTGCTCACCCAGAGCAAGTAGACCAACAGATAAAAGCCAACGAAGACGAAGGCCTCTAGCACAGGGGAGCGCAATTGGCCTGTCTCTACGCCGACGAAAACTTCCCGCTGCCGGTCACCCTGGGGCTCTGCCGCTTAGGACACGACGTTCTAACCGCGTGTGAGGCCGGCAAATCGGATCAATCCGTACCCGATGAAGAGGGACTCACCTTCGCAACCACAGAGGGCCGCGCCATCTTGACGATCAACCATCTGCACTTCATCCGCCTCCACCGCGTTGCCGTTCAGCATTCGGGTATCATCGTTTGCACCTACGACGGCAACTTCGCCGCGCAGGCTGTACGCATAGGGGCCGTTATTAGTGGGCAGGAGGCTTTGCAGGATCAACTCCTGCGCGTAAATCGACCGTCTGCCTGACACAGTGCCGAAAGAATTACCATGAGCCAAGACCCGTTCATCCGAAAACTGACCCTGCGGAACTTCCGGTCCATCCACAGCGAGACCGTGACGTTTGCCAACCCGCTTTTTCTTGTGGGCAGAAACGGGTCCGGCAAAAGCAACTTTGTGAAGTCACTGACCTTCTTATCTGACTGTATGACGCTGCCACTACAATCGGCTTTCAACAAGAACCATAACCCTTGGAACAGTCATGCCCCGTCTTCATTTCACGGCCCGCCGATTGAAATCCGATTGGAGTTTCAGCAAGGGCCGCCACGAAGCCATAAAGGCCACTATTACTTTTTACTGAGCCGCTCGGCGGGGGGTGGACCGGAAGTCGAGAGTGAGCAGTGTGTCGTCTCGGGCGAAGATGGGCGTGATGTCTGGTTTGAGAGGACGAAAGACGAATTCCGAACCAACGCGCCGGGTATCAATCCGGCTGTGAATCCACAATCTCTCGCGCTGCCCGTTGTGGCAGGGGTGGCTGAGTTTAGCCCCTTAGTGAAGGCTCTAAGCGCTATGCGAGTGTATACGATTAAGCCTCATGCGCTGTGTGGATTACGAGAGGGGGAAGGGGACTCGTACCTCGCAAGCGATGGATCAAATGGCGTCGGCATCCTCGCCAGGCTAGCCCGTCAAGAGGCGGGGGCAATGGGGCGGGTGAGGGAGCTTCTGGCTCCCATTACCCCCGGCATCACGAACATTGAAGCAGCATCCCCATTTAACAACAGGTACTACCTGCGGATTGTACAGCGGGGCAATGGGGCTGACGGAACGCTTCTCGATGCGTCCGCGATGTCCGACGGCACTTTATCCGCGCTCGGCCTTATCATTGCCGCCATGCAAGACCCCGCCCCCTCTCTGATAGCAATTGAAGAGCCGGAACTTAACATTCATCCTGGGGCGCTTGATGCCATTGCTGACGTCATTAATATGGCAGCACAGCGGACTCAGGTTATCGTTACAACGCACAGCCCGGACTTGATTGACGCGAAGTGGATACAGCCGGAGAACCTGCGGGTGGTGGAGTGGGAGAACGGCGCGACACGCATTTCCGAACTCGGCGTGGCTCCGGTCAAAGCCTTGCGGCAGCATTTAATGGGGGCGGGGGAGCTGATGCGGGCCAATGCGCTTGACGCCGCTCCTCTGTCCACCCCTGAAGACACTTCCGACTTGTTCGAGAAGGCTTTGGCATGATCCAGGCGATTGTCGAGGGACAAGGGGAGGGTGCCGCGTTCCCAATTCTGATCCGTCGCCTCCTGCCGGAACTGGGCTGCTATGTGGACGTTGGTGGGGCCCCGATACGGAGCCGCCGTTCAGAGATCGTCAGGGAAGCAGATTTCAAGCGGGTCCTCCAGATCGCTACGTTCAAGCCAAATGCCAGTGCCCTTTTTGTCCTCTTCGATGCCGATGACGATTGCGCCCGCACCCACGTTCCAAATATGCAGCTTTGGGCGCGAGAGGTCTCGCCACAGATGCCATGCGCTGTTGTCATGGCGCGGTGCGAGTATGAGGCGTGGTTTCTGGCCGCGATTGAGTCCCTGCGGGGGCAGCGCCAGATCAGCATGGACGCCATGTATCCGCTGGACCCGGAGGAGAAGCGGGACGCGAAAGGCGTTATCAAGAGCTTCATGCCGCCAAGCGCGCCCTACAGTCCGACGGCGGATCAGCCCGCCCTGTCGGCGCGTTTCGACCTGAAGGCCGCCTACGCCCGCGCATCGTCGTTCCGCAAGCTGGTCAAAGAGCTTTGCCGAGTTTTGGAAGCACTCGGGCAGTCGCCGGCGATACCGCCGGATTGGAGAGGAAACACTTGATGAGTACCACCATACGCCGCGCCGAACGCGCGGATGCCGAGGCCGTCATCGGCCTGATCGTCGCCCTGGCCCAGTTCGAGAACCTGCCGCCGCCGGACGAAGAAGCGCAGGCGCGGCTAAGGGAACACGGCTTCGGGATCGCCCCGAAGTTCGAAGTCCTGCTAGCCGAATCGGAAGGGGCGCCCGGCCCGGTCGGTTATGCTCTGCTATTTCCGACCTACTCCACGTTCCTCGCCAAGCCCTCGCTTTATCTGGAAGACGTCTTCGTGCTGCCCGACTACCGGCGGCGCGGTATCGGCAAGGCCCTCCTG
>JAYTRQ010000284.1:0-1728 GCA_043746125.1 Armatimonadota bacterium
CCCGGCTTGGCCCTCTGGCTGCCGTTCCGAGGGGGGGATCTACTGGTACGGACGCAGGGCGACTCGCCTCGCCTGTACCGAGGCGACCGAGACGGCCTAGACGCATTAGGCTGTCAGGCGCCCCTTTATCTGGGCGACTTGGGCGGCGTCCCCTGCCTCGCCGTCGGCTGCGACGCTGACGCGGACCTGCCCGACGGCTGGGCTGCCTTCAGCCTGCGGGCGCTCTTCGGACAGCTTGGAGAGGCCGAATACGGCCTAGCCGGCTACGCCTCGCAGATACTATACTGGCAACGCACGAACGGCTTCTGCCCCGTCTGCGGACACCGGACGGAGGCAAAGGACGGTGACTGGGGGCGGCACTGCCCGAACTGCGGCCACGTCGCCTACCCGCACGTCACGCCTGCGACGCTGATCCTCGTCCATGATGGCCCGCGCCTCCTCCTCGCCCACAAGCCGGGGTGGGGGAGCCGCTACAGCATCCTCGCCGGCTTCGTCGAGCCAGGCGAGTCACTCGAGGACTGCGTCCGTCGTGAGGTGCGCGAGGAAGTCGGCATCGAAGTGACGGGCCTTACCTATGCGGGCAGCCAGCCTTGGCCCTACCCGCACCAGCTTATGGTCGGCTTCACCGCCGAGTACGCCGAGGGTGATATTCAGGTGGACGGCGAGGAACTGGACCACGCAGATTGGTTCACGCGCGAGACGCTGCCGGAACTTCCCCCCGCCGTCAGCCTGTCCCGGCAGATGATAGATGTGTGGATTGCGGGGGCATAGGGGGGACTCCCACTACGCCCCTGCTGCCGGAGTGAACGTCGTCGCCAGCGTCTGCGTCTGGCCCGTCTCGGCCGCCCGGTAGCCCGCCTCGATGATCTCGATCACGTGGCGGGCGTGTTCCGGCGTCGCCACCGTCGGCATCCCCTCCTGAACTAAATCCACGAGCTGCATCATGTCCTCAAAGACGTGGGCCTCGTCCATACCCAGGTGCGGGCCGGTCACGTGTGGGCCGAACGGGCTGACGCTTGGGTCGTCCCGATGAGGGTAATCGAACGGCTTGCCGTTCAGCGCCTGGCCGACAATGCTGCCCTTGGTGCCGAAGAAGCTTGGGTTGGACCACTCGGTCAGCGTCCCGGCGAACGTGCCGTAGACAAACGCGAACACGGAATGGCCGAAGTCCAGGGTCAGAAGCGTGTTGTCGTCGGCGTCTGAGGGATAGCTCTTGCCCTGATATTCGCGCTCTTCAATGCCCACACCGGACAGGCCAGTGATCCGGCGGGCCGGGCCGAGAATGCCGGTCAGCGTGTGCAGGCCGTAGACCGTCATGTCGTACATCGGTCCGCCGCCGGGCTTGCGCCAGTACCAGGCCGGATTGATGGCGCTCAGGACGTCCCGGCCGGTTCGCAGCGACTCCTGCTCATGGTAGTCCCCGAACGCTGCCCCGGTCGCTGCCCAGGCGAGCTTGCCCAGTGCCCCGTCTTCGATCATTTTCCGCAGGCGCATATTGGCCGGGCGGATCATCTGGCCGGGCGAAGCGACGATCTTGACGCCTGCCGTCACCGCCGCGTCTATCAGTTGCGTAGCCTCATCCGCCGTAGTCGTCATTGTCTTGTTGAAGTGGACGTGCTTGCCAGCTCGGATAGCCTGCATCCCCTGTTCGTAGTGCAGCCCTATCGGAGTGCCGATGGTGACGGCGTGGACGTCCGGGTCCGCCAGCAAGTCCTCGTAGGTCTCATA
>JAYTRQ010000285.1:0-1723 GCA_043746125.1 Armatimonadota bacterium
GTCACAGGCTTTGTCTACCTTCCCGACACAGCCAGCGGGCAGATCACCGACCGGTACGCCGTCAGCATCAGCGGCGACGCCCTGGCCTGGCGCGAGATCGCGCGGGGCGAGTTCGCTAACGTCCGCAGCAACCCCATCCCGCAGACGGTATCGTTCGCCACGCCCGTTTTGGAGCGGCATCTGCGCTTTCAGGCGACTCGGTTCGCTTTGGGAGAGCGTCTTGCGGGAAGCGACGCGGTGCGGCTGTTCGGGGACGGCTAAGAGGAAGTGCCGGATCACCAACCCAATTTAGGGGGAGTTCGCGGAGAGTGCTTCTCTGATGCGGTTCCCCCCAAGCCGTCAATGGTGTTGGAGGCTGGGAAGCCTCTTTGGCCCTCCTATTCGTCCTTGGGCGCAGGCGGCATCGGCCAGCCCTTCTCGCGCCCCTCCTTCACCAGCAGGACCAACTGATCGTAGGACACATGGTACTGATTACAGAAATGGGCGTGGTACTTCTCCAGGAGGTAGGCATTGAACTGGGCCTGCCGCAGCGCCTGCGCCAGAGCTTTCGCCTTCGTGTAGCCCTTCCAGGTGGGGTCCGGGACGGGATACACATGCAGAGACCGGAGGTGGGCGTGATAATCAATCTCGGCCAGCGCCCAGGCCATCTGCTGGCGCTGGCCGATAACGAACTTGTCTGAGACCGGCGTGTAGGGGTTCGGCAGCGCCTTCAGCGGCGGGGGAGGGTGGTACAGTATTGTGCCCCGCGTGTCCCCCCCCGAGTTGGCGGTGACACCGGCCGGCGGCTTCGGCAGAGGGAGCGGGGCGGGGTGCGAGCAGCCCGTCAGCACGGCGGTCAGGGCCGACACCGCCATCGCCCGCCGGAACGAACAAGTCATGCCCCTTTTATACCTCATGCCCGGCCCATTTCGTCAGTGAAGGGGTGAGATATGGGGCTGGGAGCTTCTTCCGGGTATCCTGTTGGCATGAAAAAAGCCTTGGTTTTGGCCCTTGACGTGGGCACGTCTTCCGTCCGCGCCATGCTCTTTGATGCCCGAGGACAGGCGCTGCCGGATGCGGAAGTCCAGATCGCCTACGCGCAGAAGAAGACGGGCGATGGCGGTGTGGAGGCGGACGCCGAGGTCCTGCTCGGCCTGACGGTCCAGTGCATCGAGCGGCTGTTGAAGCAGAGTGGCAAAGACGAGCGGACACGTCTGGCGGGCGTCGGCATCTCCTGTTTCTGGCACAGCCTGGTTGGGGTTGGTGGCGATGGGCGGGCCGCCACGCCGGTCTACTCGTGGGCGGACACCCGGTCTCAGGCCCAGGCACGGGCGCTGCAAGGGGAGATGGACGAGAAGGCGTATCATGCCCGGACGGGCAGCGTCCTGCACACGTCCTACTGGCCCGCCAAGATGCGCTGGCTGCGCGAGACGCGAGCGGACCTCTTCGGGCGGGTGACGCGCTGGATGTCGTTCGGCGAATACGTGGCCGTGCGCCTGTTTGGGCAGACGGCGTGCAGCCTCTCGATGGCCTCGGGGACGGGCTTGTTCGACCAGAACGCCGCAAACTGGGACGACCCGATGCTGGCGCTGCTCGGGCTGACGCCTGACAGTATGAACCCGCTGGCGGACCGGGATCAATCGCAGACCGGCCTGACCAAAGAATGGGCCGGGCCTCTGGCCGCGCTCAAGGACCTGCCCTGGTTCCCGTCCATCGGCGACGGAGCGTGTTCCAACGTCGGCAG
>JAYTRQ010000286.1:0-16582 GCA_043746125.1 Armatimonadota bacterium
GCGGGTCTGGCGTACATCGGGCCACACCTGGTCCCGCCTGCTCTGGCCGCGCCCGATGCGGTCGCTGAGGAGATTCGGCGGTTGGGCGGCGAGGCGGTATCTCCGGGAACACGGGGTCCGCTTGTATTACCACAATCACGACTTCGAGTTTGACCGAGTAGACGGCGTGTTGACGGGAATGGACCTGCTCTGCGTGGGCCTGGACCCGGACGCCATCGAGCTTTGCGTGGATGCGGGCTGGGTTTGGTGGGCGGGTGTCGACCCGGCTGAGTCCCTGCGGAGCCAGAGGGAGCGTATTGGCCTGGTCCACCTGCGCGACTTTGCCGGGCCGAAATCTCTGCCGCTTGACCATCGCGGAGCAAGACCCCGGCTCGACCGACCCGGCGGGCAACTCGCTTGCCATCCGCGTTTTTCTGCGCGAACACTTTTCTTTGTAACTGACGTCACACAGATACGCGAGGGGATAAATCCCTCTCGCTAGAGAAGCGGCCTTCGGACGAGCGGGTGGTGTCACAATGAGTGCCAAGCCCCGCCCGGAGGGCGCCAATTCAGCGAGAGGGATTTATCCCCTCGCGCTGAAACCGTGCGTAAGCATGCGTAACGTCGGCCTACAACCCTAAACCGTGAAGGGCCGCCGCATCACTGCGGCGGCCCTTTTTACGTTAAGCCTTCAGGAACTCCAGCAAGTCCGCCGTCAGGCGGTCCTTGTGAGTGGCGAACAGGCCGTGCGGGGCGCCATCGTACTCGATCAGCTTTGCGTGCGGGATACCCTTGGCGGCGGCCCGGCCGGCCGCATCAATCGGGACGGTGTGATCGGACGTGCCATGAATGATCAATGTTGGGACCGTGAAGGCCGCCAGGTCTGGCCGGAAGTCCGTCGTGGCGAACGAATTGGCGCAGGCCAGGGTCGCCTTGAGGCTGGCCTGCATCGCCACGTCGCGGGACTGCTCCAGCAGTTCGTCGCTAACCGGGTGGGAGACCATGCCGACGCCATAGAAGTTGCGGAAGAAGCCCGCGAAAAAGTGAGCGCGGTCCTGCTTCATGCCCTCGGTCATCTGAGCGAAGATCGCCGGGTCAACACCGTTCGGGTTGTCCTCGGTCTTGAGCATATACGGGACGACCGACGAGATCAGCGCGGCCTGGGTCACACCCTTGCCGCCGTGCCGCGATAGGTAACGGGCGACTTCGCCGCCGCCCATCGAGAAGCCGACGAGGGCCGCGTTTGTTGCCCCCGTCGCCTCAATGACAGAGGCTAAGTCGTCCGAAAGTGTGTCGTAATCGTAGCCGCCCCACGGCTGCTCGGAGCGGCCGAACCCACGCCGGTCATAAGCGATAGTGCGAAAGCCCGCATCGGCGAGGGCCACTGCCTGATCGTCCCAGCTATCCGCCGAAAGTGGCCAGCCGTGCATCAAGATTACAGGGCGGCCCTGCCCCCAGTCCTTCACGTAAAGCTTCGTATTGTCGCGCGTCGTGACGTACACCATGAGTGGTCTCCAGTCCATTTATACTGACGACATTATACCCAGGCGCAGGGACGGCTACACGGGGTTGACAGCCCGCGCCCTGCCGGGTAAACTGAGGCTACGCATCCGTAGCTCAGTGGATAGAGCAATCGCCTTCGGAGCGATCGGTCGGGCGTTCGAATCGCTCCGGGTGCATTGCTTTTTTGCTAAAACGAACTCCCCCGCGACCTGTGCGCCACCGGTGCCGGTCGCTTTTCTTTGCGTATCCTACCAACCTATGGCTGTCCTACTAAGCTGTCAAGCGCTCACGAAATCGTATGGCTCCCGTCCACTGTTCCACGACATCAGTCTGGGCATTGGTGACGGTGAGCGGATGGGCCTGATCGGGCCGAACGGGGCGGGTAAATCCACGCTCCTCAAGATATTCGCGGGTTTGGAAAAGTCGGACCGCGGCACGGTTTCGCCACGTCGGGGCCTGCGGTCGGCCTACATCGCTCAGGATGACATCTTTCCCGCTGGAGCGACGGTCGAGAGTGTTCTCGTGGACGCCCTCGCCGGCGAGCCGCTGGATGAGATCGAGCGAGACGTTCGCGTGGACGTCGCGCTGGGCCGCGTCGGTTTTGACGGCCGTGACCAAGTCGTGGACACGCTCTCGGGGGGCTGGAAGAAGCGGCTGTCTCTGGCCCGCGCTCTGGTCCAGGATGCCGAACTGCTGCTGATTGACGAGCCGACGAACCACCTGGATCTGGAGGGCGTACTGTGGCTGGAACGGCTTCTGCAAGACGCGCCATTCGCGTTCGTGTTAATCAGCCACGACCGCGTCTTTTTGGAGAACGTCACCAATCGAGTTGTCGAACTGCACCCTGCCTACGGTGAAGGCTATATGAGCGTCAACGGCACGTACAGCGACTTTTTGATCCAGCGCGAAGAGTACCTGGCCGCCCAAGCGCACCAGGAGTCCACGCTGGCGACCCAGGTGAAGCGGGAGATCGAGTGGCTCCGGCGCGGCCCGCAGGCACGGACGACCAAGGCCCAGGGGCGCATCCAGCAAGCGGAGAAGATGATCGGCGATCTGGCCGAACTCAAGTTCCGCAACGCCCAGAACCGCTCGGCTGGCATTGACTTCAGTGCCTCCGGCCGGCAGACGCGGAACCTGCTGGTGGCAAAAGACGTCGGCATCGCGCTGGGCGGCCGAACGCTCTTTCAGAATCTGAGCCTGACGCTGGCCCCGAAGATGCGGCTTGGCCTGATCGGCCCGAACGGCAGTGGCAAGACGACCCTGATCCGGCTGCTGATAAGCCAGCTTGCGCCTGATAGTGGGACGATCAAAGTTGCTGATGGCCTGCGCGTCGTCCTGTTTGACCAGAACCGGCAGCAGCTTGATAAGAACCTGAGCCTACGCGACGCCCTGAGTCCGGGCGGCGACACCGTTATCTACCGTGACAACCCGATGCACGTCTCAGGGTGGGCCAAGAAGTTCCTGTTCAAGACCGAGCAGTTACAGACCCCCGTCAAGTTCCTGTCGGGCGGCGAGCAGGCCCGCATCTTGATTGCCCAACTGATGCTCCAGCCCGCCGACGTTTTGATTCTGGACGAGCCGACCAACGATCTGGACATTCCGACTTTGGAAGTCTTGGAGGACAGTTTGCTCTCGTTCCCCGGCGCCCTGGTGCTTGTGACGCATGACCGCTACCTGCTGGAAACCGTCTCGACTGATCTGCTGGCCCTGGACGGCCGGGGCGGGACGGGGCACTTCGCTAGCTTGGACCAGTGGCAGGCCGCCCAGGCGCCCCCCTCGGCTCCCGTTGTGGCCCGTCCAAGGGCTCCCGCACTGATCGCGAACCGTCTCTCGACTGCCGAGCGTCGGGAGCTGGCTGGGGCCGAGGCGAAGATTGGGGTCGCTGAAGAGGAAGTCGTGGCTTTGCAGCGCCAGCTCGAGGACCCCGCTGTCGCCTCGGACGCCGCGCGGCTGCAAGAGGTCTGGAGTGCCTTGCCGAGGGCACAAGAACGCGTCGCGGCCCTGTACGCTCGTTGGGAAGAGCTAGAGGCGCGGAAGGGTTAGGCTGGTCCGGGGTGGGGCCTGCCCCGCCCTCCGTACGTCCAGGCCCGCACGTCCACGCCCATTTCGGTCTACCCGACCATCGCCAGCTCTTTGGCGAACGGCGAAACAGGCAAAGCCGTCCCCTCCGGCGGGTCCATCCAGCGACCATCAGCCTTAATCAGAGCCACCAACTCGGACACACCCTGCTCCTGCGGGACGTTCTTGACCGGCGTTCGGCCCCGATACAGGGTGATAACCCCGCCGCCCTTGCCGACGTAGCCGTAGTCGGCGTCGGCCATCTCGCCCGGACCGTTCACGATGCAGCCCATGACGGCGATGTCCAGGCCGACCAGGTGGTTCGTCGCCGCTTTCACCTGGCGCAGAACCGACGTCAGCTCGAATTTGGTCCGCCCGCACGAGGGGCAGGCGATAAACTCGACTTTGGTCTTACGTAGCCCCAAGGCCTGCAAGATGTCGTAGCAGACGGGGATCTCGTTGATCGGGTCTTCAGCCAGCGAAACGCGGATCGTGTCTCCGATCCCCTCCGCCAGCAGTGTGGCAATGCCCGCCGTACTTTTGATACGGGCATAATCGCCGTCGCCCGCCTCGGTAACGCCCAGGTGCAGGGGGTAGTCCATGCTCAGTTCGGTCATGCGCCGCGCCATCAGCCGGTTCGCGGCCAGCATGACCGGGACGCGCGAGGCTTTCAGTGAGATCACCAGGTTCTTGTAATCGTGCGCCTCGCAGATGCGGATATACTCCAAAGCGCTCTCGACCATGCCCTCGGGCGTGTCGCCATAGGTGACGGTCAGGCGCTCGGCGAGGCTCCCATGGTTGACCCCGATCCGCATGGCGATGTCTCGCTCCTTGCAGACGTCCAAGACCGGCCTCAGCGAGGCTTCAATAGCGGCCTGCTCCTCGCGGATCTCGCTGTCCGTGTACTCCTCGGCCCGGCCGCGCGGCTTATGGAATACAAACAGGCCGGGGTTGATGCGGACCTTATCCACGAACTGGGCGACGGCGACGGCGATGTCGCTGCCCTGGTGGTGGACGTCGGCGACTAAGGGGACCTGGAAGCCGCGTCGGCGGACTTCGGCCTGGATGTCACCCAGGCAGTGCGCTTCGGCCAGGGTGGGCGTCGTCACCCGGACGATCTCGCAGCCTATCTGGTGCATGGCGATGATTTGCTCGACGCAGCCGGCAATGTTGCGCGTTTCTTCCGTAATCATGCTCTGCACGGCGATGGGATGCTGGCCGCCGATGGTGACCGGGCCGACATGGACCGGGCGGGTGGGGCGGCGCGTGAAGTTCAGGCCAGGCGATTCGTCAGACATACGTTCCTCCGATGCTACTATTATACCCTGCCGGACATGGGGGGTGAAAATGTTCGCGCCTCCGGTCATACTGGCCGGAATATATGATATAATGAAGTGCCTTCGAACGGTTTGCACCAAGTACCCTAAGATATGCTTACCCAAACCACTGAAAGACCCTCACCCGCCCTCCAGCCGTCTCTGTTCAAGAATCGGAACTTCCTGCTGCTCTGGCTCGCGCAGGTCATGTCCAGTCTGGGCGACTGGGCGCTGCTCATCGCCATCCCCGTGGTCGTCTACGACGGCACAAACAGCGCGTCAAAGCTGGGTTTGTCTGTCGTCGCTGAGACCGCGCCTGCGATCGTTCTGGGCGTCTTCGCGGGCGTTCTCGTGGACCGCTGGGACCGCCGGGTGGTGATGATTGTCTCCGACCTGGGGCGTATGCTCACGGTTGCCCTGCTCCTGGGCATCCGCCATCTGGACCATCCGGGCCATCTGGAGCGGGCGGACCTGTGGCTGATTTACGGAGCGGCTTTCCTGACGTCTGCCTTCTCGTCGTTCTTCTATCCCGCACGTTCCGCCCTGATGGCCGCCCTGATGCCGCGCGAGCGTCTGATGCAGGCCAATGCCTTGTCGTCGTCGAGCCTCCGCCTGACTCAGCTTCTGGGTCCGGCTCTCGCAGGCCTGCTCCTGCACTGGTTGCACCCGCATGGCATCTTCCTGTTCGACGCCCTGACCTTCCTGTTCTCCGCCGTCTGCGTCAGCCTTGTAGCGAACCCCGAAGTGCGGCGGGACCTCGCCCCCGGAATGGCGGGCGTCGTCCGGGATCTGCGTGAGGGCCTGAGCTACTTCGCACCCGGCACGACATTGGGGAACCTAATTAGTGTGCTTTCCCTGGGGTCCTTTACCACCGGCGTGTCGAATGCCCTGCTGTACGTGTTCGTCCGGGACGTACTGAAGATCACCGGGTCCGGCTTCGGCTACCTAGTGTCCGCAGTCGGCGTGGGGGCGCTGCTGGCCGTCCCCCTGGTGGCCGGACCGCTTAAAGATGCCCCACCGGCCCGCCTGATTGCGGCCGGGTTCCTGATAATGGGCACCGGTGGTGCTATCTTCGCCTACGCCCCCAGCGCGGCTGTGGCCGCGATCATCATGGTTTTTATGGGCCTGGGCAACATGCTGATGTTCCTGCCGGCCCTGACGATGTGCCAGACGGAGCCGCCGCCGGAAGTGCGCGGGCGCGTTATGGGGGCAATGGGCACGATCAGTTCCTTATTCAATCTGACTGCGGCCCTCGCCGTCTCCCTCTTCATCGGGTTCGCCCCGCCCCTGCGGCCCCTTTATCTTATTCTGGCCGTTGTTTGGTTCGTGTGCGGCTTGATGGCCTACCCTTTGCTGAACCGTAAACTTGCCTCAAAACGCCTCTAGCCCCGACGCCTTCGGCGCGGTCACCCCCTACTACGATGCCCTCATGGACTCGGTGCCGTACCGGTCCTGGGCCGACTACCTGGAGCGTCTCTGGCGCAAGCATGGCCAGCGTCCTGCGCATGTCCTAGACCTGGCCTGCGGGACCGGAACCGTGTCACGCCTCCTGGCCGAGCGTGGCTATAAGATGATTGGGGTGGATCTGTCTGAGGGGATGCTGGAGGTCGCGCGGCGTAAGGCCGACGAGGCTCACCTTTCTATCCCATTCTACCAACAGGACGCGGCAGAATTGGAGTTAGGCAGTCAGTCGTTTGACGCCGTCGTCTGCCTCTTTGACAGCCTCAACTACATCCTGGAACCGGAGCGGCTGCAAGCTGCCTTTGCGCGGGTGAGCGCTCACTTAACGCCAGGTGGGAGCTTTATCTTCGACGTCAACACGGAAGTCGCGCTGGCCGAGGGGATGTTCAACCAGAGCTGCACGCGCCGGGACGAGCCGTTGCACTACCGGTGGCGGTCCCACTATGACGCCAAGACGCGCCTCTGCACCATCCGCATGAACTTCTCCTACGACCCCGGTGACGGAGTCAGGCAGGCCTTCACCGAAGTCCACCGCCAGCGTGCCTACGGCAAAGAAGAACTGGGCGAATGGCTGCGGGCGGCGGGCTTTGCCGAAGCCGTCTTCTACGACGGCTACACGACCGAGCGCCCCAAGAAGCGCACGGACCGGCTGTTCTGCTACGCCCAGATGCCTGACGATGATTGAAAGCGAAAAAGCCCGGCCTCACGGGTGTGAGTGCCGGGCTGATGTGTCTTTCCTATTCCTTTGACGCACCCTGTTGCTCGTGGTGCTGCAAGGCGAGCTCCGCCCGGCGCAGGCGTTCGCGGATCTCGTCCGCGTCGTCCGAAGTGGAAGCGTGGCGCAGGTGCTCATGCACCTCTTTGAGGTGCTGGCGCTGCTGATCCGCGGTCGGCGAACCGACCGACTCTGGTGTGACGTTTGACATGGCATACTCTCCTTTGAGTGTTCCGACACTCTGAGTATACCGTCTACTTCCTTCTTTCGCTCCAGAGCGCTTCAAACGTGTCTATCAGGCCAGATACGACGCGGAAGCCGCCGCGCCAGAAGTTGGGATCGTCCAGGTCCACGCCGACGATCTTCGCCAGGGTGTGCGGCGACTCGCTCCCGCCCGCCCGCAGCAGGCGCAGGTACTCGTCGGCGAAAGCTGGACCGTTCGTCTTGAACTTCTGATACAGAGACAGTGCGAACAGCTCCCCGAACGTGTACGGGTAGGAGTAGAACGGCGAGTTGACGAAGTGGGGAATGAAACTCCAAGAGAGCCGCAGGCGATCCGTGATCTCCACGCTGTCGCCGTACACGGCCGCCATTTCTGTCTGCCAGTGGTCGGAGATCTGCTCTGGCGTCATCTCTCCCGACGTCCGCCGCTGCCGGTGGATGATCTTTTCCAGGCGGTAGCGTCCCGTAGTGGACATGATCGTGCCGATCGCCCCCTCAATCTTGTCCCCGTACATCGCCATCCGTGTCTCCACCGACGCGCCCTGCTGCAACTTATCAAAGACCAGCATCTCGCCGAACGTGCTGGCGACTTCGGCCATCGGCAGCGTCCCGAACATGTTGAAGTAGGTCTGGTCGCGGGCCAGCGACGCATGGACGCCGTGGCCCAGTTCATGCGCCAGGGTCATCACGTGCCCCATCTTGCCCAAATAGTTCAGGAACACGTAGCCGTGCTTGTCCGGCGTCCCCCCGTTGCAGTACGCGCCGCCCTGCTTGCCCGAACGTGGCGCGGCGTCTATCCACTGCCTGTCAAAATACTCCCCTGCCAGATCACGCAGGAGCGGCGAGAAACTACCGAAGGCATCCAGGACGATCCCCTGAGCCTCACCGAACGGGATCGTCTTCTCGGCGCTAGAGAGTGGCGCGGCTAGGTCATAGTCGCGCAGCGTTTCGTATCCCAGAACCTCGCGCTTGAGAGTGTAGTACCGGGCGGCCATCGAATAATGCTCGGCCGTGATGCCCGTCACCAGTTCCACTGTTTCGCCCGGCAGTTCGTCCCGCCGGAAGCCGGTCGCTTCGGGCTTGTCGTAGTGGCGGACTTCGTCCGAGACGGCCTTGTCTTGCAGCAACGTGTTTAGGATAAACGTCAGCGTCTTTAGATTCGGCCTCACCCCGGCCGCGAACGCCTCCGCCGCTGCCTGACGCACGGTCCGGTCTGGCGAGGCGTAGAGGGCGGCGAGGCCGGAGAAGTTCAGTTCGGGCGTCGTGCCGTCGGGCAGGGCGGGTTTGAAGACCGTGGCCGACCGAATCTCTCCGGAAAGGCGCACCCAGGCGCGGGGGCCAGAATCGCTGAACCGGGCCAGTAGCGTCTCCTCGATCTCGGAAAGCTGATGTGGCCGGCCCGCCCGGACGGTCTGGACGTAGTATCGGTAGGGGGCCAGAGCGGGGTCGTCCAGCAGGGGTGTCAGCGTCTCGTCGGGGATACCCGCCAGTTCCAGCTTGTAGAAGACCAGCGGCAGGGAAAGCCGCGTCGTCTCTTCCTGGACTTTGGACAGCAGCGCCCCCCGGCTCGCATCGCTTGTGTCGGCGGAGAAGCGCAGGTGGGCGTAGGTGCCGGGCTTGTCCAACTCTTGCCAGAGCAATTCGTACTCGCGGATGGCGGCTGCCAGCGTCTGCGCCGTCAGGCCCGGCGTGTCCAGCTTCCCCTGATACTTCAGGGCGAAGGCCGCCGCACGTTCCACAGACGCCTTCAGTGTCTCGTCAATCTTCGGGTCGTCCGGGGACGCAAATAGGTCGCTCAGGTCCCAGGTGACGTCGGTCGTGAGTGTATCTGTCATAGGATCGCCTTTCCGATTTCAGTGTGACCTACGCGGGCTTTTGACCCGCCCGCTCTTGACCGGGTCGGTGCCGAACGTGACGCTCGCGACATCGCCTAAACGGATCGGGTTCCCGTTCTGGTCGCCGACAATTGTGTCGGCAGTCGCTCGAGGGCATCCCTCGGCGTAAGCCTTGACCCCGGCCAACAGTGCCCGCGCCATTCTGTCCTGGCCTGCCGGCGTGCGGATGAAGCAGTAGTCGTGGGGGTTGGTCAGCACGCACATCTCAACGGTGAGTGTGGGGACGTGAGAGAAAATGGACCCGGTCAGCGCACCCTGCTTGCCGCCGATGGACGTCTGCGAGTCGCCCTTGATGCCGGCGTCTCGCTCAGAACCGGCGAGCGCGGCGATGACGGTGGGGTGGAAGGTCTGCGCGGCGCGTTGGCTGGCCGCGATGACGGTGGTGCTGGGGCCGGCGATGCCGAAGCGTGTTCCCTGCCGGTCCGGGTAGTAGGTCGCCAGGCCGGATTGCTCCCCCGAATCGCAATGTAGGCGTAGGAACAGCTTGGCTTGGGCGGCGTTCGCGATCTCGGCCCGCCGCCGGTTTGTCACGACTTCCGGCTCGCGCGTTTTGGTCAGCACGACGGTCGCGCCTTCCCCTTCCAGAAGCGCTTTGAGCCGCTGCCCCACGACCCAATTGACGTGCAGCTCAGTGAGTTTGTGATCGCGGCTTTCGGTTCCCTGGCTGGTTTCGGAGGAGTGGCCGGGGTCGAGGCAGACGACAAAGCCGCGCAGCAGTCCGGGGCTATCGGCCCAGGCAGGGGCGATCAGGAAGCTTAGGAGAAGCAGGAGGGTACAAAAAAGTCTCACGGGTGGGGGCGTACTCCGAGATACGTGAACACGCTCACGATGATGCCAACCAGTAGCCCCGCCAGCAGCGCCCTCTGCCGGGTCTTAACGGCCCCGGCGACCGGGAAGAGGGCGCAGAAGGCGACGCAGGCCCAGATTGCGCCGCCGCGTGCGTGGAACAGCAGGGCGATCAGCCCGCCGAACAGGGCGCAGAGGGGCAGGACGAATAGCCCTTGCAGGAATCCGGCGACGTTGGGGCGGGTAAGCATGATTCCGACCCCCCAGCCCCCAGTGTTAGGGGCTGGAGGGCGACCTCCTACTTTCTACTTTTTCAGGTTGTAGAACGACTTCAGGCCCGCGAATGTCGCCGTCTCGCCCAGCGACTCCTCGATCCGCAGAAGCTGGTTGTACTTGGCAACACGGTCGGTGCGGGCGGGTGCACCTGTCTTGATCTGGCCTGCGTTTGTCGCCACGACGATGTCGGCAATCGTCGCGTCCTCAGTCTCACCCGAACGGTGTGAGACGACCGCCGTGTAGCCGGCCCGCTTCGCCAGCTCGATAGACGCCAGCGTCTCGGTCAGCGTCCCGATCTGGTTGACTTTTACGAGGATAGAGTTCGCCGTCTGCGAGTCAATGCCGCGCTGAAGGAACTTGACGTTTGTGACGAACAGGTCATCCCCAACGAGCTGTACCTTGTGACCGATCCGGTTGGTCAGCTTGCGCCAGGTTGCCCAGTCGTCTTCCGCCAAGCCGTCTTCAATGGAGATGATCGGGTACTTCTCGACTAGGTCCGCGTAATAGTCCACCATCTGGTCGCCCGACAGCGTGCGGCCCTCGCCCTTCAGCACATACGAACCGTTGTCATAGAACTCCGACGCGGCCGGGTCCATCGCGATCATTACCTGTTCGCCCGGCTTGTAGCCAGCCTTGTCTATGGCGTCCAGGATGACCTTGATGGCTTCTTCATTCGACGGAAGGTTAGGCGCGAAGCCGCCCTCGTCGCCCACGGACGTCGCTAGGCCCCGCGCGTGCAGCACACTCTTGAGGGCGTGATAAATCTCCGTGCCCCACTGCAAGGCCTCGGAGAAGGACGACGCGCCGACAGGCATCGCCATAAACTCCTGCATGTCCACGTTCGAGTCGGCGTGTTTGCCGCCGTTCATAATGTTCATCATCGGCACGGGGAGCTGCCGGGCGGACGTCCCACCGATGTAGCGGTACAGCGGCAGGCCCAGGCCACGGGCAGCGGCCTTGGCGACGGCCAGGGAGACGCCCAGAATGGCGTTCGCGCCCAGCTTGCCCTTATTTTCCGAGCCGTCCAGGTGGATCATCATCTCGTCAATGGCGACCTGCTCAGTGGCGTCCAGATCAATCAGCTCAGGCGCGATGCGCTCGTTGACGTTCTCGACCGCCTTCAAGACGCCCTTGCCGCCGTAGACCTTCTTGTCGCCGTCCCGCAGTTCGACAGCCTCGCTCGCGCCCGTGGACGCACCGGACGGGACGGAAGCCCGGCCCAGCGTGCCGTCTTCGAGATAGACGTCCACCTCAATGGTGGGGTTGCCGCGCGAGTCGAGTATCTGCCGCGCCTGAACGTTCGTGATTGCCGTAGACATAGTGTTTCGTGTTTCTCCTTCGTACGCTGCTTACCTGTGGTCGCCATTGCGCCCTTTGCGTATCGATTTCTGTATTTCTTCCTGCGTCAAGTTCAACGTGAGGAACCGTTTGCGAAGCCACCCGAATGTGCTGATGCAAAGGCGGCATTGACGTCAGGTGCAGCAGATTACCGGGGCGCTGATGGTGCCGTTACTCTCTCGTGTTGGCCGCCGCCTGGAGTGCCTTCGGAGAAACGAGGCGTTCATCGCCAGATCGTGGGTTCAAAACAACCTTTGAACCACCGGAAGCCGATAGTAACAGATACTTGAAAAGAGTTCTACCTGTGAGGCTCGCCGTGGTAAACGCCTTCCATTTGTGTGCGGGATCAAATTGTATGAACACTCCTACCGCTGCTGATGATGAGAAGAAGGGTGTGAGACACTCCCTATCTTCTGTATACGAGTAGATGTCGATCGGCCTCTCGGCCGCCGTCTCACGCGCGTTCTGTTCCACCCAGGCAATCACTTCCTGCGTGTTAGACGGGTCACCATTGAATTTGCCACTCGGATTTAGGCTCAAGATGAATAACTGTTGGGTCGCTAAACCTGCCAACCACCTGGCGGCTTCAGCATCCGCCTTGGGCTGGGGTGCTATGCGCTTCAAGAAAGTGAGCATATTGTTGCAGCCCCCGTTCATCGGCTCTGCATTCATTGTACCTCGTAAGCAGGCTTTTCTTTCGGCGTGTCAGTCCGAAGCGTCCAGTCTAGTGGCGTCCAGTTGGCTTGGGGAGTGCCGTCCTTGCGCCGGTACGGACGGTCGGAGTCGGGCATAACGGTGGTGTTCAGGCCGACACGTATGTGATCCGCGAAGTTGGACGAGCCGCTGTGGACGAGCAAGTAGTGCATGAAGATCACGTCCCCGGCCTTGCCCGGCATGGGAACCGGGTCCGCGTAGGGGAGATCGGGCGGGGCCGTGTTCCCCGGATCGCCGGACGCCAGCCAGTGTTCAAACACCTGCTGGTGGCTGCCGGGCCTTACGGTCGTCGCGCCGCCGTACTCAGTGGTGTCCGAAAGATAAGCGAAGACGACCAGAAAGAACTTCCCTGGCCAGGCTGTAACCGCATGCATCCCGACAATGTGGCAGCCCGAAGTCGGCAGCTCGAAGGCCGGGGGGCCGGGCCTGGGGAAACTCAGGACGGGAATGAAACCGTGCAAGAAGGCCGGCGTTACGCCCTGGCTGTCCAAGAACGGGCTGTAGGTGACGCCGGGGATGAAGTCGGGGGCGACCAGTTCGGCCGCAGCGGCTTCTAGGGCGGGAGTGCGGCAGGACTCGGTGAAGGCAATCGCGTTTGGGTCCGTGCTCATCGCCCGGCCCGCCCAGGTGGTCGGATCGTCGGGTGCGACGCCCATGCGTTCCAGCAGCCCCGCGCGAGTGGCCTGAACAGTCTCCGAAGGAATCAGGCCGGAGACTCGGACGTAGCCGTCCCGGATGAACTGCACCTGCTGTTCGGAAGATATAATCGGGTGGGCTGCGGTGTCTGTCGTCACGGCAATGTCTTCCATGTCTAGTGCGCGAGCATGGCCCGTGCCTGCATGGCGAACGGAGAGCGCAGGGCGAGGGCGATCTGTGTCTCTATCAGGCCTTCGGGGATGCCCATGTCGTAGCGGACACCGGCTACCTCGCAGGCCAAATACTGTTCGCGTTCCAACAGCAGCTGCTGGGCGGCCGTTAGCTGTATCTCGCCCTTCTGCCGCTGATCTCGCCGGATAAGCTCGCCTAGGCAGTCAAAGAGAGAGGGGCCGAAGGCGTGGAAGCCAAAGTGGACTAAATACTGGCCGTCCGGCAGGCCCTCCGCCCGCAGGTGGGCACGGGCGTACTCGACCGTTGGCTTTTCGGCTAGCTCGGTGATCTTATAGACCGGCGGGCGTGTCCCTGCGATCTGCTGTCCGCCCAGTGTGCCGTAGCGATGTAGGTCCGCCTCCAAGGCGTAAGTGACCGACGTGACAGCCGCTCCGTGCGTCTCATAGGCCGCGATGACCTGGCGGGCGCAGGAGACGCCCGTCTCGCTAAAGTAGACGTGATCGCCGAGCGACAACAGGAACGGCTCGTCACCGACCCATTCCCGCGCCTGATAGACAGCGTGGCCATAGCCCTCCTGCGTCTCCTGCACGACGAACGTCAGACGCGCCGCCATGTCGGCCAGAGCGTCGGAGAGGGGTTCGGCCCAGGCCTTGCCGGCGAACTGTCCCACCCGTTCCCGCTCGGTCAGGCCCCGGAAGTGCCGGCGGATGGGGTCCAGGTTGTCCGGGTTGGTGACGACGCAGACTTCTTCCAGACCCGAGCGCAGAAGTTCCTCGACAATGAGTTGCAGCGTGGGCTTGGCGTAGCCGTCCACGTCTACGAGGGGAAACAGCTCTTTTTGGACGGTCTGTGAAGCCGGATACTGCCGGGTCCCGCGCCCGGCCGCCGTGATGACGCCCTTGCGGATGCGTGTCATGGCTGCCCTTGTCGGTAATGGACGTCCGGCACGGCCCGCAGCTCGGTGGCCTTCTCTTCGGGCGTGGTGTCGCTGACGAAGTTACCACCGCCGATCTCCGGCCCTGCCAGATACTTCAACAGGTCGGGTTTCCGCAGAGGCGGGTGGAATTCGGCGTGGAAGTGGAAGCCCGCGTAATCGCCGCCGTCGGTCGGGGCCTGATGCAAGGCCAGGACGTAGGGGAACGGCATCCGCCACAGGTTGTCGAATCGGACGGTGACGTTTCGGAGGGCTAGGGCGAAGTCAGCAGCTTCGGCCGGGGACAGGTCGGTGAGGCTAGCGCGGGTGGCCTTGGGCGCGACGTAGACCTCGTAGGCGTAGCGGGCGAAGTAGGGGAGGAAGGCGATGGCGGTCTCGTTCTCGTAGAGAATGCGCGTCCCCTCCTGTTGTTCAGCCGCGATGACATCCCCGAAGAGCGTCCGGCCATGCTCCCGCAGGTAGTCGCGGCTGACGCGGGCCTCGGTCTCGACCGTCTTGAACACGAAGTTGGTCGCGTAAATCTGGCAGTGTGGGTGCGGATTAGAGACGCCCACCTGTTCGCCTTTGTTCTCGAAGATCAGCACATGGGCGATTTCGGGCCGGCTTCCGAGTTCCCGATACTGCTCCTGCCAGACGTGGACGAGGGCGATCACCTCGGAGGGCGGCAGTTCGGCCAGTGTCAGGTTGTGCTTGGGGCTATAGCAGACCACGCGGGCAATACCCGTGGCGGGCCGGTTCCGGTACAGGCCGGTCGGCGTCTCGACGTGCTGAGGCGCGTCCGGGCCGACGCAGGGGTGATCGTTTTCGAACACGTAGACGCTGGTGTAGTCCGGGTTTTGCTTGCCGCTAACGCGTGGGTTGCCAGGGCACAGGTAACAGTCGGGGACGTAGCCGGGCACGACTTTGGCGTTGGCCGCGACCGTCTCGCCGCTCCACGGCCGGTTCTGCCGGTGCGCCGCAATGATGACCCACTCCTCGCGCAGCGGGTGCCAGCGCTCTTCCCATTTGCCTTGGTGGATCATGTCAGTGTCCCGTGCCCGAAGGCGAGTGCGCCTGGCGACAGGCCGCCCTCAAAGATTTGCGGCATCAGGCCGGTCTGCTGCTGGTAGGCGGCGGCAATGCCCTGGATAGTCTGCTCGACGCCGTCGCTGTAGGTCAGGAAGGCGACCGTGCCGCCGGACCCGCCGCCGGTGATCTTCGCGCCGAAGATGCCCTTGTCCGGCCCAGCGTCCCGTGCCAGGCTGACGAGCACATCCGTTTCGGCGCAGCCCAAACCGATCTGGCCGTAAGAGTCATGCGACTCGTACATCAACGTTCCCGCCCGCTCTAGGGATACCGGGGAGCCGTCTCCCGAGAGGAAATGGACGAACCTTTGGACCCGTCCATTCTCTAATATGCCGTGCCGTGCCGCCGCCTGGACAGGATAGGTCGCCTCGGCGTCAACCGTCGTGACCGTGTCGCCGGTCTCGCCGTAGAGTCCCATAAACTCCGCGCCGGTCATCTCGCCAGGGGCTTCAACGACGAACTGACCTGCGTGGGGGGCGATCTGCGCCAGGTGATCTACGCCCAGAATGCGCCGGCCCATGAACGCGGCGACGCGGGCGCGGGTGTAGGCGCTGCCGCCGACGGAGTGTTTGACGTTGGAGTTGATGCCGAAGACGCGGACGCCGGACGGCAAAGCCTGCGTTCCCTGGACCTCGTGCGGCTGGCATAGGATTAAAAGCAGCCCGTTGGCAACGCCCAGTGCGCTGGTCATCTGATCCATGATGCCGCAGGGAGCGCCGACGACGCGGTTCTCCACCATCTGTGCCAGCCGCGCCAGCGTGACGCCGTCCAGCCCTAGCCCGTAGGCGGCGCTGATGGCCTGCATAGTCGCCACTTCGATGGCCGCGCTAGATGACACGCCCGCGCCAAGTGGCACGCGGCTGTCCAGGACGACGTTCGCGCCGTGCGGGAAGTCGGGCAGAACGCCCTCCGCCGACAGCACGTAAAAGCAGCCGGCGAGGTAGGCGGCCCAACGGGTCCCGGCGTCCGCCCGGAGCCTCGCCTGAACGTCGGCGTAATTCGTCAGGAAGCCGTCAATGCGGAAGTCGTCAAGAGACAGATCCGCCTGCGGCGTCAGGCCCTCGGCTTCTATGCCCAGGCTCCAAAAGCGGAGTCGTCGGTCGGTGCGGGGGGCGAGGGCAACAAGGGCCGCCTCGGCGATAGTCATTTCGGCGACCAGGGACCCGGAGTAGTCGGCGACGCCGCCCATGACGTCCAGGCGGCCGGGCGCACGGGCGAGGGTGATAGGGGAGGCGGCGCGGCTCTGTTGGAGGAAGCCCTGGACGGCGCCGTCGGAGGTGAGCCGCCGCTTGAAATCTTGAACGTCCTGCAACTGCGCCTCACTGACAAAGGGGATGATGACCGGGAGCCGCCCTATTATAGCCGAACGGTGGGGGGGCTGTCAAACGGGGGAGACGCAAAAAGCCCCGACGCAAGGGCGACGGGGCTATCACGACGTTTGAGGGACCGTAGAAGAAGGGACTGGAAGATCCCTCGCCCCAATTCTGGGGGC
>JAYTRQ010000287.1:0-1718 GCA_043746125.1 Armatimonadota bacterium
GGCTCCTTCCGAGCCAGGAGCTCCTCTGCCTGCTTTAGCTTGACGTTCAGGACGGCGAGCTGCTGGCGTAGACGGGCGATCTCGGCGTCTTTGGCTGCGAACTGAGCGTGTATCCCGTTCAAGCCCGGCACAGATGGAAGCGGCTGACTGGTGGCAGAGCGCGGTGGGGCCAGAAGGCCAATGCCAACTACCCATGCGAGTATTAACAGACGGGTGGGGAAGTTCACTTAGCTGTCCTCAGTGGACCGGAAGATTCAGTCGTTTAGAGGGCCGTCGGCACCGGTACGCGGCCGAGTATCTCCTCGACCACAGCCGCGCCGGTGACGCGCTTGACGCGGGTCTCAGGGCGCAGGATCAGGCGGTGGGCTAGGATGGGGACGGCTAGACGCTTGATGTCATCGGGTAGGACGTAGGTGCGGCCCTGGATGGCAGCGTAGGATTGAGAGGCGTGGAGCAGACCTAATGAGCCGCGCGGGCTCGCCCCGAGGGCGGCCTGGGGGTGAATCCGGGTCGCGCCGACGAGGGCGACGATGTAGTCGCGCAGGGCAGGGGCGACGAAGACGGAGCGGCACTCTTCTTGCAGGCGAAGGATGATATCGCGGTTAGTGACGGGTTCCAGCGAGTCCAGGGGCTTGACGCGGGTCTGCTGGGCAAGGATACGGGATTCCTCGGCGGCGTCTGGGTATCCCAAAGACAGGCGCAGCAGAAATCGGTCTAACTGGGCTTCGGGCAGGGGGTATGTGCCGTGGGACTCGATGTGGTTCTCGGTGGCAATGACGAAGAACGGGTGCGGGAGCGTATAGGTGATGCCGTCGGTCGTCACCTGCTGCTCTTCCATGCACTCCAAGAGGCTGGACTGGGTCTTGGGCGTGGCCCGGTTGATCTCGTCGGCGAGCACAACGTTGGCAAAGACCGGGCCTTCGCGGAACTCGAACTGGGCCGTCTTCTGGTTGAAGATGGTCGTGCCGGTGATGTCGGCGGGCAGTAGGTCGGGCGTGAACTGAACGCGCTTGAAGACCAGGCCGAGGGCGCGGGCGAGGGCCTTGGCGAGTGTCGTCTTGCCCACTCCAGGGATGTCCTCGATCAGCACATGGCCGCCGGCCAGGAAGGCGGTCAGGGCGAGGTCAATCGCGCCGCGCTTGCCGACGATGACCGTCTCAATCTGTTCGGCCACGCGGCTGACGGTTTCGGCGACGGCAAGCAGGCCAGGCGCGGGCGGCGTGGGCAGGGCAGAGCGAGCAGGGGCTGTTTGTGTGTCCAATCGGTGAGTCGCCGTTCTGTAAGGAGGTTTGAGTCTCCTCCATTATACCCACGAAACGGTCCCGGTCAGGCTACGGACAGTATCTCGTAGGCGGCTGTGCCGCCTGGCGTTTTCACTTCGACCCGGTCGCCGACTTTGTGGCCGACGAGGGCCTTCGCCAAGGGGGAGCTGTTGGAGATCTTGTTTTGGACGGCATCAGCTTCCATGACGCCGACGATAGTGTATTCGATGTCCTCATCGTACTCAGCGTCATGCACCTTGACGGTCGAGCCGAACACGATGACGTCGCCCCCGGAGACACCTTCGGCGACCTTGCCACGCTCCAGCATCTGCTTAAGGTTGTTGATCCGGCCTTCCAGAAAGCCCTGCTGGCGCTTGGCATCGTGGTAGTCGAAGTTCTCGCTCAGGTCGCCCATCGCGCGAGCGTCCTTGATGCGCTCGGCGATCTCGCGCCGCC
>JAYTRQ010000288.1:0-1712 GCA_043746125.1 Armatimonadota bacterium
GCGTGCTGGTGCGCCACGATCTGCCGCAGGGCGTCTTCCGCATGCCTGCGCTCAGTAACGTCCGTCTGGACCCCGACGAAGTAGGTGAGTTTTCCGGACGGGTCGTGCACAGGCGAGATCGTCAACTCGTTCCAAAAGAGGCTTCCGTCTTTGCGATAGTTCCTCAGAGTGATCCGGCAGTCGCTCCCGTGACGCAGGCAATCCTGAAGCTTCTGAATGGATTTGGCGTCCGTATCCTCCCCTTGGAGGAACCGGCCATTGCGGCCGATTACCTCCTCGTGTGGGTAGCCCGTGATGGCGGAGAAGGCGGGATTGGCGTAAATAATGGGGCAGTCGGGCCGGTGCGGATCAGAGATGACGATGCCGTTACTGGCAGCATCGATCGCGCGATCCCGGAGGTGGAGGGCTTCGACCCCGCGCCGCGCCTGCTCCTGGCACTGCTGGTAGCGAATCGCGCCGCGCAGGCAGTGGTCGAGGAGTGGCGGCGTCAGGTCGGCTTTGGAGAGGCAGTCAGTCGCGCCGGCCCGAACCGCCTCGGCTGCGGCCTCATCATCGTCGGGGGCGGCCAGCACGATGACCGGGGCGGCGCGGGCCGCCGTGCAAACGACCGCGAGCCAGGCCTGACCGCTTCCATCCCCGCACACGTCTCCGAGCAGCACACAGTCGTAAGCACCAGCCCGGAGAGCTTCCAAGGCCTCAGGTCGGCTTGCCGCTTCCCGGATCAGCGCCTCAGGCCGGCGCGAGTGGAGCATCTGCTTAGTCGCGAGACGCAACGCAGCATCATCGTCCACGAGGAGGACTTTCAGTTGGTCTTGCATAGGACTTACATAGAACTTGTGTGCACGTTTTCCCCGGCAGCCTGCCCAAACGCTTCATAAAGCCTCAAGCGGCAACCGGCCGTAACAGCGATATTCCCCAAACTTGTGGCACTGAACCATTTTAGCACAGCTCCCCTCCTTTTGGGATGTCCGGGGGATAATCTTCGCAGGAATTCAGGTACAATAATGCGAGTTTCCACGCATTCCGAGCCAGAAGGACCGTCCCCAAGATGCCGATGATTACCGCCCCGTACGTTGAGACCCAGCAGGTGGTGACGGGATTTATTTACCAGCTTCACGTCGGCGAGGCCGCCGGCGGGCCGGGAATCACGCGCCTGGACATCGGCCCCTACTTCTTCGGCGGCGCACAGGGCCAGGTCAAATACCCGGAGGCCGTCACCAACGAGATGGCCCCGCCAGGATGGTCGGCGGTGCAGTGGTTCACCGACGACGCGGGCGCGAGCTGGCTGCGCTGGAATGGCGGCCGGCTGGACCCGGAAGACGGCGAGACGATCCTCCAGCTTACTTCCAATTATCCGGCGACCAATACAGACGCGGGTCTGCACATCTGGCGCGGGAACCGCCCCCCGGAGCGTTACGCCATCTCCGCCCCAGACTATTCGCAAGTGCCCCCAGCCATCAATTCGCGCCACGATGTCAAGGGCCAAGTGGCCTTCGCCAAAGGCGCGGGCTGCGCCCCGCCCCTTGCGCTCACCCTGTTCGCGATTGCCGAGGCTGTGAAGCACTGGCGGGGGTAGGCTTCTGTCCCAACGCAGGCGGCGAGAAGTAAAAAGCACGGCAGAGGAGCGAGCCGTTGAACCGGAAGTGCCGGAAGCGCTGGCTACGCCCGAGGCGCCGCTTTCGGAAGAGCCTCCAGAGGCACCTCCCGCCCCG
>JAYTRQ010000289.1:0-5579 GCA_043746125.1 Armatimonadota bacterium
GTTGGCCTGAAAGTTGGCGACGTGATCGTCTCCAGCGAGACCGCCGACATCAAGCCGGGCAACGCCTTGCCGTTGAAGTCTATTCCGGTCGGTACGCTGGTTCACAACATTGAGATGGTGCCCGGCAAGGGCGGTCAGATGACGCGGACGGCGGGCGGCGCCTCTCAGCTTATGGCGAAGGAAGGCAAGTACGTCACCCTGCGGCTTGCTTCGGGCGAAACCCGCCTTATCTTGGCTGAGTGCCGTGCGACGGTTGGGCAGGTCGGAAATATTGATCACGAGAACATCAAGCACGGCAAGGCCGGTAAGAAGCGATGGCTCGGCGTCTACATGCACAACCGTGGCGTTGTCATGTCTCCCCGAGACCATCCTCACGGCGGCGGTGAAGCGAAGTCTCCTATCGGTCGCAAAAAGGGACCCGTCTCGAAGACTGGCGTGCGCGCCTTGGGCTTCCGTACCCGCCGCAATAAGAGCACGCAGAAGTTCATCGTTCGCCGCCGAGGCTCCAAGTAACTGGAAAAATAACCTATGGGACGTTCACTTAAAAAAGGGCCGTATGCCGACCCCAAGCTGCTCAAGCGCATTGACGACATGAATGCGCGGAACGAGAAGCGCATTATCAAGACCTGGTCGCGCCGCTCGACCATCTTCCCACAGATGATCGGCCATACGTTTGCTGTCCATGACGGACGGAAGCACATCCCGGTCTTCGTCACGGAGAACATGGTCGGCCACAAGCTGGGCGAATTCTCGATCACCCGCACCTTCAAGGGCCACGCTGGCTCGAAGGACACGCGGACGACGCGGGGGAGATAACCGATGAGCATGAACACTGCGTCAAGGGACCGCGCCCTGTTGCCCACCGTCAAGGACGTGCTGGGCCGGGTGCCGGTCTCCAAGCTGGCGCTCTCAAAAGAAAAAGATGGCAGCCTCAAGGTCGCTCTCCACTCCAGCCGCCCGAACAACGTGCGCATGGAGACAGTGGCTCTGACCGAGGCTCTCAAGGAGCGGATCGGCAGCGATCGCGCCCTGAAAGTCGAAGTCGTTGCGGAAGCGCGAGCCGTGGCGAAGTTCGTCCGAACGTCGCCTCGCAAAGCCCGTCTGGTCATTGATGCCATCAAGGGCAAGCGCGTTTCGGAGGCTCTCGCGATGCTGCGGTTCATCCCGAACCACGCCGCTGAGCTGATCTCCAAGGTGCTGATCTCCGCTGCCGCAAACGCCCTGGACGGCTGGGGCGCGGGTGTTGAAGAGCTGAAAGTGCAGAACATCCTGGCTGACGGCGGACCCACACTCAAGCGGGTCCGTGCTCGTGCCCAGGGCCGTGCTTATCGTATCCTCAAGCGCACTAGCCATCTGACGGTGATCCTGACCGACGCGCCGCCGCCTGTGGCGCGGCAGAAGCGGACGGCAGCACCCGCCAACCTCAAGTCCATCTCGGTGCCTCCCGCGCTGAAGCCGGAGACCGCCACTCCGGCGAACTCGACGGTGACAGAGCAGGCGGGTCAGGAAGTCAACTTGGACACGCCGGCTACCCTTGTGGAAGAGACCGGGCAGACGCTCGTCTCGGACCAGGGCGAGAGTACGACGAATGATTCGGCCAACACGCCGGACAGCGGACAGAGCGCGAAGATTTCCGCCGCAGTGGCAGAGCCTCATGAGGCGAAGCCGGTGACTGCGTCGGATGCGCCCGAAGAAGACACCAGCGACCGTGCGTCGGATCCAGACGAGGGTACCGACCAGAAGCGGGGAAAGGGAGAATAACATATGGGACAGAAGATCCATCCCGTCGGGTTCCGCGTCGGCGTGAATCGTGACTGGGAGAGCAAGTGGTATTTGGACAAGGGCTACGCCAAGGCGCTGGTCGAAGACGTCCACATCCGTAAGTTCATCAAGAATAGCAAGACACTGGCGAATGCGGCGATTGCCCGCGTTGAGATCGAGCGAGCGGCGAACCGCGTCAAGGTGACACTGCATACGGCCAAGCCGGGCATCATCATCGGGCGCGGCGGCAAGGGCGTGGACGATCTACGGGCTGTTCTGGAAGAGGTGTTCAAGAAGCCGTTCCAGGCGAACGTCAACGAGATCCGGCACCCGGAGCTCGACGCTCAGCTTGTGTCGGAGAGCATCGCGCAGCAGATCTCCAAGCGCGTCTCCTACAAGCGGGCTATGCGCCAGGCGGTGACGCGGGCCATGAAGCTCGGCGCGAAAGGTATCCGTATCCTGTCGTCGGGCCGCCTGAATGGTAGTGAGATGGCGCGTAAAGAGGGTGACCGCCTAGGCAAGATTCCCCTGCACACGCTCCGGGCCGATATTGACTATGGCTTTGCAGAGGCTCCGACCACCTATGGCAACATTGGCGTCAAAGTCTGGATCTACAAAGGCGACATCCTGCCCGGACAGAAGCGCCTGACGACGGCCGATATTGCGCTCCAGCAACAGCAACAGCGCCGTCTGAACGCCGAAGAAGGCTTCGGTGATCGCGCGCTCGGCGGCGGTCGCAGTGGTGGCGGACGCGGCGGCCCTGGTGGCGGACGCGGCGGCAGCTTCGGCGGCGGCGGACGCGGCGGCCCTGGCGGCGGGCGCGGGCCTGGCGGCGGTGGTGGCTTCGGTGGCGGCGGTGGCGGACGCGGACCCGGGGGTGGTGGTGGCTTCGGCGGTGGCGGCGGACGCCCCGGCGGCGGCGGTCGTTAGAAGGAGACTGACTCATGTTAATGCCAAAGAAAGTCAAACACCGCCGCGTCCATCGCGGTCGGCGCACGGGAGTCGCCTCGGGCGGCAACCATGTGGACTTCGGCGACTATGCCCTGCAAGCCTTAGAAGCCTGCTGGATGACGAATCGGCAGATCGAGGCCGCTCGTATCGCCATGACGCGCAAGATCAAGCGCGGTGGGAAGATCTGGATTCGGGTCTTTCCGGACAAGCCATACACGAAGAAGCCTGCCGAAACCCGCATGGGCAAGGGCAAGGGCGCTCCCGAGGGCTGGGTGGCTGTCGTCAAGCCGGGCCGTGTCCTGTTTGAGATGGCGGGCGTATCAGAAGAGCTGGCGAAAGAAGCCATGCGTCTGGCCCAGCACAAGCTGCCAATCGCGACCAAGTTCGTGACACGGCACGAGTCGAGCCTGCAAATCGCGGCCTATGCGATTGCGGGTGAGCCGGAGGCCGAGGAGGGGACCCAGGATGAAGATTAAAGACCGTCGCGAACAGCTTCGCGGCATGAGCGAGGCCGAATTGACGGCCGTCGTCGCCGTCTCACACAAAATCGTCTACCAGTTCCGGAAGGACCGCCTGAGTAAGCCGCAGGAAAACGTCATGGTCGTTCGGAACGCCCGCAAGGACGTCGCCCGCGCCTTGACGATCAAGCGGGAGCGGGAACTCGCGGCGGAGAAGAAGGATTAACCCATGGCAGAAGAGACTCAATCTTTGGAATCGGCCGAAGCCCGCACGCGGCGCAAAGTCCGCGTCGGCATCGTGTCCAGTGATAAGATGCAGAAGACGATCGTCGTGACCATCAACAACCTGGTCCGCCATCCGGTCTACGGACGGTTCCAGAAGCAGAGTAAAAAGCTCAAGGCGCATGACGAAAACAACGATGCGCACATCGGTGATACGGTCGAGATCATGGAAACACGGCCGATCAGCAAAGACAAGTGCTGGCGCATTGTCCGTATCGTTGAGCGAGCCAAGTAAAAACCAACAGAACCCGTTCATCGGGTTGCTAGGGTCGGCTACAAAGCCGGGCGCTTCCTAAACAGGGCGTCCGGACCTGGGCCGGCAGCGCAAAGGGAACACAATGTTACAAGATTACAGCCGTCTCCGGGCGGCGGACAACAGCGGGGCGCGTGAGCTTCTCGTCATCCGTGTCCTCAAAGGGTCCAACGCCAAGTACGCGCACATCGGTGACATCATCGTGTGTGCCGTGAAGTCGGCAACGCCCGGCGCGGGCGTCAAAAAAGGCGACGTAGTCAAGGCCGTCGTCGTTCGCACCAAAAATGCAGTTCGGCGGCAGGATGGTTCCGTTCTGCGCTTTGACGAGAACGCCGCAGTCGTCCTGACCAACAACCTTGCCCCCCGCGGCACCCGCGTCTTTGGACCGGTCGCTCGCGAACTGCGCGACTCCAAGTTTGAGGGCGCGATGAAGATCATCTCGCTGGCCCCGGAGGTACTTTAAGCTATGTACGCCCCGCCAAGAAAAACCGGCCCGCGCCGCAACAAACCGCAGTTTACGGGGAAGATACGTTTCCGCACCGGTGACCTGATCCGCGTGATCGCGGGCAAGGATAAGGGCAAGGAAGGTACGATCAGCCAAGTAATCCGTGCCGACGGCAAAGTCGTCGTTGAAGGCATCAACATCGTCATCAAGCATCAGAAGGCCAAGCCCCAGGCTAACCAGTCCATGTCGGCTCCTGCGCCGCAGTCGGGCCGGGTGGAAGTGGCCGCGCCGATGGATATCTCCAAGGTACAGCTTGTGGACCCTGCCGACGGCAAGACTATGACACGCATCGGGATTAAAACCGATGCGAATGGTGAGCGGGTCCGCTACGCGAAGAAATCGGGAGGAGTGATCTCCAATGGCTAACGAAACGAGAGAAATGCCGCGTCTGAAGAAGACCTACCAAGAGGAGATCATCCCCCGGCTTCAGAAGGAATTCGGCTATACGAACGTCATGCAGGTGCCTCGCATTGAGAAGGTTGTCCTGAACATGGGTGTCGGCGGTGCGGGACAGACGGGCGGCGACGCCAAGCTTCTGGACGGCGCGGTCAGCGACCTGGCGACGATCACGGGGCAGAAGCCGGCCGTGACGCGGGCAAAGAAGTCCATCGCGAACTTCCGCCTGCGTGAAGGTGCCCGCATTGGCGCGAAGGTGACCCTACGCGGGGCGCGGATGTACGAGTTCCTGGACCGCCTGCTGAACGTCGCTTTGCCGCGTGTCCGCGACTTCAGTGGTATCAATCCGAACTCGTTCGACGGCCGTGGGAACTTCGCGATGGGCATGAAAGAGCAATTGACCTTCCCAGAGATCGTCTACGACAAGGTAGACAAAGTGCGTGGCATGGACATCATCATCGTGACCACCGCCAATACCGACGCTGAGGCGCGGTCGCTGCTCAAAGCCGTCGGCGTGCCGTTCAAGGGCGAAAAGCAGGGCGAGCGTCTGCTGTAGCCACAACCAAAACCGCGTGTTTTCAGGTACAATAGCGCCTGTTTCCGCGTTTCCAGGAGAGTTGAAAGAAAACCTATGGCAAAAGAGTGCCTGATACAGAAAGCCAAGCGTACGCCGAAGTTCGCCGTTCGCGCTTACAACCGCTGTCAGTTGTGTGGACGGGCGCATGGATACATGCGCAAGTTCAGCGTCTGTCGCATCTGCTTCCGTGAGCTAGCACATCAAGGCCTCGTGCCCGGTGTGACCAAGTCGTCCTGGTAGCCGATCCCCGCGTGGGATCTTAGTAATAGACCATATCGAGGCCTGCGGCCCAGCCCGTAGGCCCGTCTGATGGGAGAAAAAGAATTATGCCGGTCAGTGACCCCGTCGCCGATCTTCTCACCCGAATTCGCAACGCCAACAGCGCGAACCACGAGA
>JAYTRQ010000290.1:0-1706 GCA_043746125.1 Armatimonadota bacterium
GCCGACCTGGATACCGCCACGGGCGGTTCAGCCAAGTTCCTGCCCGCTGCTAAGTACATCACCGCTGAGGGCATCCGCGACTTCACCGACGAAGAGATCAAAGCGGCCTTGGGGCGGAGTTAAGTAGGGGCATTTGTCCGTGGCATTGAGAGCCTTCTGGGGCTGAATGACGTTGGGGCGCTGCTTGCTGCGCCCTCCGTTCTTCGCTCTGTTCCTCAGTGCCAGGAACGAACGCGCCTAGTTTCGATTGGAGAATAGTTTGCCTTCCTACAGCCCGTACGACTGGAACGAGAGTATCCAGCAGCGAAACGAATACATCGAAGATCGTCTGAAAGACGGCAGCCCCGTCGTCGCCCTGACTTACGACGGCGGCCTTCTGCTCGTCTCCGCCCGGCAGACCCAGCGCAAGGTCTACGAAGTCTACGACAAACTGATGTTCTGCGCCATCGGCAACCAGAGCGACGTGGAGCAGATTCGCCGGGGGGCAATTGACGCCGCCCACCAGGAGGGCTTCCAGCGCTCCCCGGACGACGTCAGCGTCCAGCGCCTCGTTAGTTTTCAGTTATCTCCGGCCATCAAGCGCATTTACGGGGACCCATTCGCCCAGCCAATCGTCATCAAGGCCATCTTCGCTGAGCTTGGCAAGACGACGGACCGTGATCTGCTGATGACACTGTCGTACGACGGCGAGTTTTCGACGTCGCCCGGCATGGCTGTGGTGGCGGGGACGGCCTACGCCGAGGACCGGATGCGTGAGCATCTGAAGTCTGAGACCAGCGCGGGAACGCCGACGCTCCCCTCCGCTCTGCGGGCCGCTGTCCACGCCTGGGGCGTGGGCATGAAGCACCTGGAGTCGGAAGACCGGGCCGATGCGGACTACTCTACCGACGGCGAAGGGAAGCCCGACGTCACGACATTCATCAAAGAGCATCTCACCAAGGGCTTCATCGTGGAGGCGGGCGTCTTGGAGCGCAACGTCACCCGCGAAAGCCGGTTCCGGCTCCTGTCTGAGAGCGAACTGTCTGAGACTTTGGCCCAGTACTGATAGAAAAGAACGTCTATGGACAAGCGGATTTTTGGAATCGAGACCGAGTTTGGGTGCCTCGTCAGTGACGACTCCGTCGGCACGGCCGAGCAGGTCGTGGAGATGGTCAAGGACCATGCGTTCTACAAGGACAAGCTGGGCTTGATTGACCTGCACGCGCGGGACTACGCCTTTGAGCCGGCCCGCTGCGGTGGCTTCCTGCGGTCCGGCGGACGGCTCTACATTGATGCCGTCGGCTCCCACATGGAGTATGCCACGCCGGAATGTACGGACTTCGCCGACGCCGTGGCCTATGACAAGGCCGGCCGGGTCATCTTGCAGCGGATCCTGCGCGAGCTAGACATCCAGGACAAGGTCTCGTTCCATTCAAACTCCGTGGACCACTTTGGCGGGCACACGTTCGGCTGCCACGAGAACTTCCTCGTCGCCATAGATGACCGGTTCTTCCTGGAAGCGCTCTCGTACCTGCTCCCATTCCTGGTCACTCGCCAGATCTTCGCTGGCGTGGGTCGGGTCGGCGGGCACCGGCTCAACTACAAGAGCCTCAAGAACAACATCATGACCATCTCGGACTACGAAGTGGACTACCAGTGGGTGGGCAACTTCTACGGCGTCGAGGTGGATCCGACGGTCGAGTTCCAGCTGTCCCAGCGGGCGGACC
>JAYTRQ010000291.1:0-5576 GCA_043746125.1 Armatimonadota bacterium
TCCATCCCGCGCCAGTAGATAACTCTCCGCCGTAAGCAGGCGCACACCCGGCCGCATCCTCTGATACTCCGGAAACTCCAGGCTAAGGCCCTTGTTCCAGTCCCGCACGAACACGCACTGAGGCTGGGCCGCCGCCTGATGCACCAGCGACGTTACGTCGGACCGATCCACGAGAATCCTACGCACGGTGGCGATCTGTGCGGGCGTGTACGATTTGGTGGCAACCATACGCTCAGCATAAGGCGGCAGGTTGAGCGGCTTGTCGTGGAGCAGTTTCGCCAGCTTGACATAGAGTGGGGCGGAGTTCAGCGACGCCGGGGGCAGGGGCCGTTGCAATTGCCCGGCGTTCAGGAGAATACCCGCCGCCTTCGCGGCGGTGCGCTCCCGCGCGAGGTTCGCCGGCCCGGCCGCGGGGAAGGCGTGGGCCGACCGCGCACGCATGAGAGCCTGGACGCCCCAGACGGTCCCGGCCACGCACAGGGCGAAGACGCAGGCGGCGCAAAGGCCGATCCAGACGCGTTTCATAAAAGTCACCTCACGATGGGTCGCAGGATTGGTGTCAGAATGGATGGCATCGGGGATAGTATAGCGCCTTGCTTAGCGGGTGTCAAGAAAAGCCCGCACCTGCCGAACCCACTTTAGGAGACCCACCATTGATCCCCCTGCGAGACGACCAGCCCGCCCTGACCTTCCCCCTCGTCACTATTCTGTTGATTGCTGCCAACGTTTTGGTCTACGTCGCCCAGCAGTTCCTGCCGTTGGAGTCGGTGTGGGCCTTGGTGCCTTATGAAGTCACCCACAACGTAGACCTGAACCACGTCATCGGTCACGTCGGCCCAAACGGAGTGGTCCATCTCTACCAGGTCGCGCCCGACGCGGCGATCCGCCTCGGCCCACGTGACATCGCCTACGGCCCCGCCCCCCACCCGCTCTGGCTGACGCTCTTCACGTCCCTGTTCCTGCACGGCGGCTTTTTGCACATCGCGGGCAATATGCTGTACCTGTGGATCTTCGGCAACAACGTCGAGGACGTCCTGGGCCGCGCCCGGTTCCTGCTGTTCTACTTCGTCTGCGGCCTGGCGGCGGGGGCCGCGCAGATCGCCATCAGCCCCAACTCGCTGATCCCAAACGTGGGCGCATCCGGCGCCATTGCTGGGGTTCTGGGAGCCTACCTCATCCTGTATCCGAACGCCCGCGTCCTGAGCATCGTGCCGATCTTCTTCCTAGGCCTGCTCGCCCAGGTGCGGGCCTACTGGGTGCTGCTGATCTGGATCGTGATTCAGATCTTCCAGGGCGTCAACGGCCTGGGGATGCAGCACGGCGGGGGCGTGGCCTACTTCGCCCACATCGGCGGCTTCTTCGCCGGCATGCTCATTCTCCTGCTGCTGGGCGGAAAGTCTCTGGCCGGCCGGCCTCGCCGGTCGGGCGTCTACTGAAGCGGGCCTTGCGGATGCTTTCTTGACAGAACGACGCCGTTCTGTCATACTTGAAAGGATTTCACGGCGGAGGTGCCACCCATGACAGCCATGAACACAAACAGTCAAGACGCGCTGCCGGAAGACCTGACGCGGAAGCTGGAAGAGATCGCCTTCAAGCGCGGGCTGTCTCCTGTAGAAGTCGTCCGGCGTCACTTCCAGACATCGGACGTGGTTGCCCCAGGAGAGACCCAAAGCTGGCGGGCGCCGCAGTCATTGGACGAGTTGAAGCCGCGCGAGCCAGCGCCCGAAGGGACAACGGCCATGCAGTTTATCCGGGGACATTGGCCGGGTGAGGAAACAGACACCGACGAAGAGATACTTGCCTCACTCAAGCAGATGGATTTCGCCCCGAAGCCCAGCCATGAGGAACTAACGGCCGAGTTGAGGGCGTGGCGCACACCGCAGTCGTTGGACGAGCTGAAGCCGCGAGCATTGCCGCCACCGGGCATGACTGCGATGGAGTACATTCGGGGGAAGTGGCCGGGGGATGAGACGGAAGAAGAATTGCTGGCGACGCTCAAAGAGATGGGCTAGCCCATGCGCTTGCTTCTGGACACCAATATTCTGCTAGCCTACGTCCGCTTGGGGGCTTTGGGGCAGTACCTTGAGGCCGTTTATAACCTATATGCCCTGGACCCGCCCCCGCTCATCAGTGTTGTAACTGAAGGTGAGATACGGTCCATTGCTCTGAAGAAAGATTGGGGGGCCGCAAAACTAGTGGAGTTGCAGCGCCTGCTCACCTTTTTAACTATCGTGCCTTTGCCCTACTCCAACATAGTAGATGCCTGCGCCCGCATTGACGATCACTGCACCCATAATGGCTTTCTCCTGGGCAAGAACGACCTCTGGATTGCCGCGACCGCCCACGTCACCGATACGACTCTGCTGACCACCGACCGCGACTTTGACCCCCTGCACGCCCTGTTCTTACAGCGTGAGTGGGTAGACCCGGACCGCCGCGCGTGACGCCGACCGGCCGGGCGAAATGCACCTGAGACCCCCTTTTGATCAAACCGAACCCGATCCTCTTTCTCCTCCTCGCCCTCGGCCTGCTGGGCGGGCTGGTCTCCGCCTCCCATCGGTGGAAGGCCGAAGCCCGTAACCGGCGCGTCGAACTCGTCGTGGACTATGGCGACGCGCAGGCGCTGGCGAATACCACCCGGCAGCAGACTGACGACGTCCTGCGGCAGCTCCGGGTGGCCGGCATTACCACAGTCGCCATCACGGAAGACACGCTGGGCACGCTCAATGCCAACGGCGTCGTCACCTACCGGCGCGAAGGCGACGAGACTGTGCTGACGTTCGCGCCCGGCTTCCCCGGACAGCGGGCGCGGGTCGTCCAGATGCTCGGCCACAAGGCACCCGGCCTGCTTGTCACCCTGGAAGGGACCAACGACCTGCGAATCGGCTCGCCCTGGCCGCAGTTCAGCACCCTGCCTATCGGCCTGGACAGCGCCGTCGTGCAGACCGTCCGCCAGAACGGGCTGCTGGTCGCACCTCGCCTGGTCAACTTCACCGGCGTCACCGACGCCAACATCCGCTGGGAACTGGCACAGACCCGGCAGCAGTGCGCGAGTCGGCTCGGACTCGGCCCGGTCATCTTCGCCGGGTCGTCCGTCCTGGGCAACCGGGGCCTGATCGGGACGACGGCGGACGCCTTCGCCAAGAACGGCCTGACCTACGGCAGCGTGGAACTGGGCAAGACGCTGGGCGACGACGACCTCTCGCGGATGGCGGATGCCCGGACGGTACGGGTCCACAGCATCGGCACCGACGAGATGGGCACGATGGACGAGCCGACGGCCGTGGAGCGGTTCGTCCGGGCCGCCAAGGAGCGCAACATCAGGGCCTGCTACGTGCGCCTGTTCACCTTCGGGCTGACCAAGGACGCCGACGTGCTGCACGCCAACACGCAGTTCGTGGGCGACATCGTCAAGCAGATGCACGAGGCGCGACTGACTGTGGGCGCAGGCCCAGCCCACCCGTACACCGACACCGAAGGGGGCGACCCGAAGCCCGGTCTTGTCCTGCGCCTTCTGATGGGACTGGGCGTGGCGGGCGGGGCGCTGCTCCTGCTGCGCGTCTTCACCGGCCTGGAGGGCCGCGCCTTCGCCATCGCACTCGTTCTGGGCGTTCTGTTTGGCCTGGGCCTGGCCGCGCCGGGCCATTCGCCCAAGGGCCGCGAGCTTCTGGCCCTAGTCGCCGCCTGCGTGTTCCCCACGCTGGGCCTATGCTGCGTGGCTCTGCCTAAACCCGCCGTTGGCTCGGTCCTGGGCCGGGCATTCTCGGTCTATGTTAAGATGACGCTGGTGACGATCCTCGGGATTGTCCTGGTCGTCGGCCTGCTGTCCGGGCGGCTATTTTTGATCAAAGTAGACCAGTTCCTGGGCGTCAAGATGGTCCTGGTCACGCCGGTCGTCCTGGTCGCCGCCTACTACGGCCTGGGCCTGGCCGCGCTCGGCCCCCGCGCCCACTGGGCCGCCCGCCGGGACGCTGTCTTGAACTGCCTCAAGTCCCTGTCCGACCACCCCCTGCGCGTCGGGCAGGTGCTGATCGGGGCCGTATCGCTCGTCGCTCTGGCCCTGTTCGTCGCCCGCAGCGGCAACGACCCTGGCGTTGGCGTCTCCGCCACGGAACTCAAAGTTCGCGCCCTGCTGGACCACTACCTGCTGGTCCGGCCGCGCACCAAAGAGTTCGGATTGGGCCACCCGGCCCTGCTGCTTGGGCTGGCTGCGGCGGCGTCCGGCCGGTTTCCGAAGTTCGTCCTGCCCCTGCTCGTCATCGGTGCCATCGGGCAGTCTTCGCTGTTAGACACGTTCTGCCACCTGCACACGCCCCTGCTGATTTCGGGACTGCGCGGCCTGATCGGCTGGGCTTTGGGCGGGTTAATCGGGGCGGCGCTGTGGCTGATCACCTCACGGGCTACGACACCCACGCCGGCGAGGGAACCAGCCGTCGAACAGGCGGTCCCGTGAAACGCCTGACCCTGTCCGGCTACTACGGCTATGGCAACGCGGGCGATGAGGCCGTTCTCGCAGGCCTCGTCCAAGGGTTTCACACCGCCCGGCCCGCTGGTGATTTAGAGCTAGTCGCCCTGTCCGACGACCCGGCCGAGACTGCCCGGATGCACGGTATCGGAGCCACCGACCGCTACAAGCCCGCCGCTCTAGTCCGTGCCATCGCCCGCTCGGACGTGTTCCTATCCGGCGGCGGTAGTTTGCTGCAAGACGTGACCTCGGCCCACAGCCTCTTTTACTACCTGGGCGTCGTCCGCCTGGCCCAGATGCTCGGCAAGCCGACCATGTTCATCGCCCAGGGCATCGGGCCGCTGGCTCTGCCCCGATCCCGTCGCCTGACGGCCTCCGTCGCAAACCGGCTGAAGGCCATCACCGTGCGCGACTCCGACTCGGCCCAACTTCTGCGGGACATCGGCGTCACAAAGCCGCCCATTGAAGTAACGGCAGACCCCGCCCTACTGCTGGGGCCGGAGTCACAGCAACGAACAGAAGGCACCTTCGGCGTCGCTCTGCGGCCCTGGCACCGGCAGGAAAAGCTCGCCGATCACGTCGCAGAGGCCTGCCGAAAAGTGTTTGGGGAGCGGCACGCCCTTCTGATTCCGATGCAGCCGCGCGCCGACACTGTAGTCATGGAACAATTCAGCCGCAAATGGCATCAAGGAAAACAGACGACTTTGTCTCCGGCCGAAAGCGGCCTGCCTGCTTTGCTCACCGGCCTCGCCTCCTGCGAGATCGTCATCGGGATGCGCCTGCACGCACTGATTTTAGCCGCCGCCTGCGGCGTCCCGTCCGTCGCGCTCTCCTACGACCCGAAGGTAGACGCCTTCATGCGGGCCAGCGGCCAGGGCGACGCCGTCTCTGACTTACAGTTCTCCGACTCGGACGCTTTCGCGATTCTTCTGGCACGGGTATGGGCCGAGCGCCATGCGCGGGCAGACGCCCTCAAAATGGCCCTGCCGGATCTGCGGGCGCGGGCGATGCGGAACGTAGACGTAGCGCTGGGGCTGTAACCCACCCGGCACAAGTGCCTTCCCTCCCGAAGCGGGATGGGGAGGAGTTTTAGGACAAGGCTCGGTCAAGA
>JAYTRQ010000292.1:0-5561 GCA_043746125.1 Armatimonadota bacterium
CCCCCTGTACCCTACTGACCTTTCAGACGCAAAACGGCATCTCGTCCTATTCCTGATCCAGCGATTCGGAGGGCACTCTCAATATGGCGAGGAGCGCGGGCACCCACGCCTGCGGATGCGCCATGTGCCGTTTCAGATCGGTCCAGCGGAGAGTGCAGCCTGGCTCAAGCATATGCTGGCCGCAGTCGAGGCGACGCCAGAGTTCGCTCCGTTCCGAGAGGCGCTTGGCCGCTACTTCACCGAGTCTACGGCTTTTCTGGTCAATCACACTGAGGCCCCGGCGATTATCGAGATTAAATAGCCCTCAGTTATACGGTTTTTACGCCATGTCGTCGTTTTGGCACGTTTTGTGCAGGAGTGTTAGATGTTGAGAGTCTTCAAAGGAAGTTGTAATCTATGAATCGTCATCACGCGCTCATCGTCTCTCTCTCGGTCTTCGCAGGCTTCCCCGCTACGGCGGCGCTCGCCCTGTCCGGATCGGTAGCGGTGCCGCCGGACTCTTTCATCAAACAGCATGTGGACAGCGTTCCCCAACTTACCCAGCAGGTGACTCTTGATCCCGTCGTGCGTCGACGACTGGCCCGCCACTTCCACACTTCCGGCCCCGCCGTGGTGAGCTACATCCAGAAGAATCTCGTGTTGAGGCGCCTTTCAGCCGCGAAGACGTACCAGGTCTGGTGTATCACGCCGGGCGGACGCGAGTACACGATTAACTCCCGCCTGGCCGCAGGCACTCCGGTCTTCATGATGCGGGGCACGAACCAACCGGTGCTAAAGCTGGCCTGCGCCAACCCGATGGTGGCGGCCCTGCCCTTCCCGCCCCAGGAGCTTGTGGCTCCGAAGATCGCCAGTGTGCCGACGGCTCAGGCTGCACCCATCGCGCTGGCACCCGAAACTAGCCCGGTGGTCATGGCGTCGGTCCCCGGGCCTGGAGTGGATGTAACTCCCACCACGCTGGTCAGCCCGGCCTTGCCTGCACTGCTTTCGCATGCGGGTGGATCCAGTTTCCCACTTGGCTTCCTGGCGGGCCTGCCGATCCTGTACGGCATTACACATAACGGCGGCACAGGAGCCGGCACGACCGGAACGACTGGCACGACCGGGACAACTGGAACGACCGGGACGACTGGCACCACAGGGACGACCGGAGACACGGGGACGACTGGGACGACCGGAGACACGGGGACGACCGGCACGACTGGCACCACAGGGACGACCGGCACGACTGGAGATACGGGTGTTACGCCCGTGCCCGAGCCTAGCTCTTATGCAGCCTTTTCCATTGGTGGGCTTGCACTCGCGATGCTGATTGGAAAGTCTCGGCGGCGTGTTCGCAGCCAGAAGAGCTAAAGAGTAAGAGCTTCCTGAGTGGAAGGCGAAAAAGAGGGCGTGGAGGCTATTGCCCCCACGCCTTTTGTCTTGTGCGCCGTAATGAGCGTGTATCCCTGCCGGGTCGGTTCCGGCAGGCGGTAGCCGCACAGGCACTCCTGCACCAAACGCGTTGCGGACTCGACGCTGATGCGATGACCCGGAGAGATAAAGAGGGGATTGGTTCGCAACTTCGTTCGCAGGACGGAGCCGAGGATCTTCTTGTGGCTTCGGTCCTACAGTGGGACACTCCCCCCCAACTGCTTCCAGCGGGGGAATGAGGCGATCTGATCCTCGTCCTTAGCCCCACAGGTCAGAGGCTGCCGGTTGTGAACTGATCTAGACCAGCCGTTCCGAAGCCAGCGTATCCACGTCCAGGCCGTCCAATCGTCCTGCCTGCCAGTGGTAATAGCCGGCGCAGGCGATCATGGCAGCGTTGTCCGTGCAGAGCCTGGGAGGGGGCACCGTCAGACGGAGGCCCTCCCGTTTGCAGGCGTCGGCCATCGCTTCTTTGAGGCGTGAGTTGGCCGCCACCCCGCCCGCGAGTAGGACGTGTCCCACGCCGCTGGCTCTGGCAGCACGGATGGTCTTGGTGACCAGCACCTCAACAATGGCTTCCTGAACGGATGCCGCCCAATCTTGCTGCGAGACGCCCGCCCACTGTGGGTCTTTCGTGGCCATGAGTACCGCCGTCTTCAGGCCACTGAACGAGAAGTCGAGTGAGTCGGGACCAAGCTGGGCGCGGGGCAGCGGGATGGCCCGGGTGTTGCCGCCGTCACGCGCGAGTCTGTCAATGGACACGCCGCCGGGGTAGGGGAGTCCGAGGAGCCGGGCGGACTTGTCAAACGCTTCCCCGGCCGCATCGTCCCGGGTGCGACCCAGAATCGCGTAGTCGGCGTGGCCTCGCATCAGGAATATCTCGCTATGCCCGCCCGACGCGACGAGGCAGACGATGGGGAACGCGAGGTCGGGATCGACCAGCCAGTTCGCGTAAATATGGGCCTCAATGTGATGCACGGCGAGCAGGGGGATTTGAAGAGCATAGGCCAGTGCTTTGGCGGCTGAGACACCAACGAGCAGCGCTCCGAGCAGGCCGGGCCGGTTAGCGACGGCCACCGCATCCAAGTCAGCGAAGCCCACGCCCGCTCCGCTTAAGGCCTCGGCGACAACGGCGTTGATCTGGGCGACGTGCTGGCGCGAAGCGACTTCGGGTACGACGCCGCCCGTCTTGGCGTGTAAATCTATCTGCGAGGCGATGACGTTGGAGAGCAACTCGCGGCCGTCTCGCAGGACGGCTGCGGAAGTCTCGTCGCAGGAAGTTTCAATGCCAAGAACGTTCATTGTGTCCCGAACTCAATCAGCGCGTAGACGTCGGAAAGGGCCAGCGTCACGCTTACGGACGGCAGAAGAATGTTACCCTCTATCCCCTTCACCTCGCGCATGTCCCAATGGTCTTCATGCCGGGAGTAGAGCAGAACGCGCGCCTCGCCTTGCTCCACCAGCAAGTAGTCCTGGAGTGAGAAAGTAGACTTATAGTAATCAAACTTCTCCCCCCGATCATACCCTTCGGTTGAAGGCGACAGGACTTCCACGATCAGCAACGGGTTCAAGACGATGTCTCTCCGCCCTAAATAGTAGCGATGTTCTCCACAAATGACTGAGACGTCCGGGAACGTATTGATGCCGTTTCCCGTGTGGATTTTCACGTCTGAGCCGTAGACCCGACAACCACGGGGGACAAGCGCGTTTCCAAGAGTGCGGAGGACGTTGGAGGAGATAGCGCCATGATCCGTGGTCCCGCCGCTCATTGCCCGAATCTGGCCGTTCACGTACTCCCAGCGCCCGAAGGCCGTGCGCTCGAACTCGAAGTATTCCGCTTCGGTGTAGTGGTCCTTCTCGACGAAACCAACGTATTGACGAGCTAATGCCATGTCTTGACTCCTCTCTCAGATCCTACTCAGGCGGGAGCTGCGCCCCGTGCCGATCTCCCGCCCATCTCGGCGATAAGCCAGCCGCCAAGTGCGAACAGCGCGCCGGAGGCCAGAAACGTCATATCGACGGCGAGCTGGTGCGGGCCGGGGAGGACGTGGTGGATTCCAAGGATCTGGTGGTCTATCAGACCCTCCACGAAGTTGAACACGCCCCAGCCGGCCAAGACCGAGCCGGCGAAGGCGTTCGCAGTCCAGGGCGTATCCGGCTGCCGAGCGGCCCGGAACAGCAGGCCGGTCCCGATCAGGGTCAAAACCAAGACGGCCAAGTGGAAGTAGCCGTCTTGGGTGTTCTGCTGCTTCAGCATTTCCACCGACATCGGCTTACAGTCGAGGGTACAACAAACCAGATGGTGCCACTAGAGGATCTGATGCAGGACGATCCCACCGAAGAACCCGCCGACGCCGAGGCCAAGAACGAGTCCAGCGCGTGTAAGTGGGGTTCAGTCCAGAAGGTCATAAGCATGGCCTCTATATGTGGTGGTAGGGTGATTGCCAATGTCGCCGCTTCTTCTACCTCAATCTTACCCTAACTTGCGTGTCAGCAGACACGCCGCCACAGGCCAATAAACTCCGGCCAACGCAAACAAAAAGTGGGCATATTCAACGACACGTCTCGTGTGTGCAAGGTGCGCGTCATCCATATCTCCAATGGGACCTCGCAATTTGAGCAGATAAGCACCGCTCTCGGCCAACGCGCGTCGGCGAGGCCGTAGGCGTCCGGCATACGTCTACAGCTTGGGCAGACAGGGAAGCAAAGCGGGCGGAAATGGAAGTGCCTGTAGATCGGCCACGCCAGTCCTAGCACAGTGACAGTCCCGCCTACCAATGAGAGAAGTTTAGGATGGACGCAGCGTACAATATGCAGAACCTCGTACGTTGACAGGCCACCCGCGATGAACAGACCGAGAATGACGACGAGGTCAATTAACGTGAGGCGCATAGTTGTTGCCTAGTTGGAGCGTAAGAGAACAGGCCACAGAGCGGCGTTTCTATACGCTCATTCTCTGCGGCCTCGTTGCTTTCCTCTTTGTCGGCGGCACGCCTACAAATGCCGGCCAACGGCTTGGGCGATGGGGGCGATGTCGTGCATCAGCTTCTCGAACGCCTCTGGGAGTAGGGATTGGGCACCATCTTTGAGGGCCTTCTCAGGGTTTGGGTGGACCTCGATGATGACACCGTCGGCCCCGGCGGCGATGGCGGCGCGGGAGACGGCGTTGACCAGGCTGGCCTTGCCGGTAGCATGGGAGGGATCAGCGATGATGGGCAGGTGAGACAGCTCTTTGACGGCCGCGATGGCGTTGATGTCGAAGGTGTTGCGGGTGTAGGTCTCGAAGGTGCGGATGCCGCGCTCACAGAGCATGACGTTCTTATTGCCCTGGCTGGCGATGTACTCAGCGGCCTGGAGCCACTCCTCGATGGTTGCGGCCATGCCGCGCTTGAGCATGACGGGCATCTGCGTTTTACCGATCTCGGTCAGCAGGGGGAAGTTCGCCATGTTGCGGGTGCCGATCTGCAAAATATCGGCGTACTCGCAGACTAAGTCCAAGTCCCGGACGTCCAGGACTTCGGTGATGATCGGCATACCCAGTTCTTCGCGGGCGGCGGCGAGCATCTTCAGAGCCGGCTCGCCGTGCCCGTGGAAAGAGTAGGGGGATGTACTGGGCTTGTAAGCCCCCCCCCGCAGGATGTGGGCGCCGGTGGCCTTGACGGCGCGGGCGGTTTCCATAAGCTGCGGCTCGGTCTCGACCGTACACGGCCCGGCCATGACGACAACAAAGTCGGGATCACCGATCTTAATGCCGCGTACATCAATGATGGTCGGCTCAGGGTGGAACTGCTTATTGACGACTTTATAGGGCTTGGTGACGGAGACGACGCGGTCCACGAAGGGCAGCGCCTCGAACTGCTCCATCACTTCCGCCTTGCTTCTCGGGTCGGCCGGCACGCCCACAGCACCAACGATGGTCCGCTCGACGCCTTCCGAAAGGTGGACGCCGTAGCCGCGCTCCTCAAGCATTCGTGTCACGTGCCCTAGGTTTTCCTTCGTCGCCTCTGACGAGAGTATGATGATCATTGCGTGTTCCTCGGTCCGACTTTTGCCATTATTCCCTTAAGAAAAGAGTGACCTTCAGTCTACCCGTGGGGCCTGAGATTTGTCAAGACAAGCGCCTGTTTGACAGCGTCTGCAGGTGGGTACAGAAA
>JAYTRQ010000293.1:0-1699 GCA_043746125.1 Armatimonadota bacterium
GAGGATGCGATCCCGCAGCAGCGCCCATCGTGGAACTACCGGCACGAGGAGGGGGGCGGCATCATCGTGGACATGCTCTGCCACTGGCGCTACGTTTTGGACGACCTGTTCGGGGCCGTGCAGTCCGTCTCGTGCCTGGGGGCAACGCACGTCAAGGAGCGCCGGGACGAGTCCGGGCAGTCCTACGCCTGTACCGCCGACGATTCGGCCTACGCGACGTTCCAACTGGTGGGCGGTATCGTGGCCCAGTTCAACTCGTCCTGGTGCGTGCGCGTCCGGCGCGACGACCTGCTGACCCTGCAAGTGGATGGGACGAAGGGGAGCGCGGTGGCAGGCCTGCGTGGGTGCGTGATTCAGCCCTACGGGGCGACGCCGCGCCCGGTTTGGAACCCGGATTTAGACAGCCCGATAGACTTCCGGGCCGATTGGATGACCGTGCCGACCAACCAGGTCTTCGACAACGGCTTCCGGGCGCAGTGGGAACTGTTCTTGAAGCACGTTGTCACCGATGCTCCGTTCCCCCACGGCCTGCGCGAAGGGGCCAAGGGTGTCCAGCTTGCGGAACTGGGCATCGAGTCCTGGCACAAGCGGGTGTGGGTGGACGTGCCGGAACTGCCGGAATGACAAGGCCTATGACCCTGACCGAAACGAACGCGCGGCGGCAGCTTGGGCGGACGATCACCGGCCTGGCGGCCGTGCTGCTGCCGTTTACCGAAGACGGCCGGATCGCCGAAGATGCCTACGCCGACTGCCTGCGGGCGACCGTCCGGGCCGGGCTGACGCCCGCCGTCAACATGGACACGGGCTACGTCAACCTGTTGACCAAGTCCGAGAAGGTGCGCGTACTGGACCTGACGCGGGAGACGTTGGGCGAAGCGGCGTTTGTCGCGGGCGCGTACATTGAGGGGCAGGAGGGCGAGCCGGGCGACCTGTACCGGCGCGAAGTAGCCTGCATCGCCGAGCGGGGCGGCACGCCGATCCTGTTCCAGACGGCCCGGCTGCACGGCGTTCCGACGTCGCACCTCGTCGCGGCCTATACCGAGGGCGTGTCCGACGTCCCCACGGCCTACGCCTTCGAGCTGGGTCGGATGTTCGCGGCGAACGGCGAGATCTGGTCCTCCGAAGTCGCCGAGGCCGTCATGGGCATCCCGCAGATGGTGGGCCTGAAGCACTCCAGCCTGGACCGCGTGGTCGAGATGGAGCGTTTGGCCCTGCGTGACCGGGTGCGGCCGGGCTTCTCCATCCTCACCGGGAACGACCTGGCCTCTCTGTCTCACGCGCGGGGCAGCCTCAACCGCACCCGCTTTGACGGAGTCAGCCTGCACCCATGAACGTAAAGACCAATCTCGTCAAGCGTTTCCTCCTCGGTCTCTCACTTCTCGCCCTGGCGGCTGCCGATGGTTTGGCAGCGCCCGCCGCGAGAAAGCCGACCCAGAACCACGGCCTCCCCGCAGACGTGTCCGCTCATAGCGCCTCCCAGAAGGCCGCCGACCTGACGCCGCGCTTCCCGCCGGGGACGCGAATCTTGTTCCAGGGCGACTCCATCACGGACGGCGGGCGCGGGTACGGCGACGACCCGAACCACATATTCGGCCAGGACTACGCCTATCTTATCGCCGCGCGGTGCGGGGCGCACTACCCCGACAAAAGCTGGACGTTCATCAACCGGGGCATCAGCGGCAACAAGGTGACGGACCTC
>JAYTRQ010000294.1:0-1699 GCA_043746125.1 Armatimonadota bacterium
GCGGCAGGTGCGGATCGGCATATAGCGACGCCTCTCCATCCCCCGCGATCTTTGTCCCTTGCCCCTTCCGGCCCGGCTCGACGACTTGCAGGCCCGCGAAGCCGTACAGCACGCTTTGCAGGCAGCCCCCCATGCCTGTGCAGAAGTAGACCCGGTTGCTCGTCCGCTTCTCGGAGAAGGCGTCCCAAGGCCCGCGCATGAACGGCTGATATGACTCATGAAACTGGTCCAAGGCCTCCTGCCCCCGGCCCAGTTTGGCGGCCACGACGGCCTGAATGCTGGCCGTCATGGCGGGGCCGTTCTTGATCGTGTGGGTCGTGTAAAAGTCCAGCGCCTTGCCCTCCGAGGCGGTGTCCATCGGCACGTTCAACGGATGGACGAGCAGAAGGGTGTCGGCCTGTTTGGCGCTGAACCGGTCCGGCATCGGCGCGGCGTTCTCGGCGGGGATGCCACGCGCCTTGTCATAGGGGAAGGAGAGGCCATCCGCGATCATTGCCCAGCGCGGGTCCGGGACCTGTCCCACAGCCAGGGCCGCCCGCACCGCGCCCCGCAGGTTCGCCTGCACGACGGCATTGGTCCAGGCATCGTCGTCCACCACGCCCGCCGTCTCATCCGGCGACAGGACGTCTTTGACGTGGTACTTACCGTCCGCACCTTTGGTCGCGCGGGACACCCAGTAGGCCGCTGTCGCTTGCAGCACGGGCCAGCCCTGCTTGACTAAGTAGGCCTTGTCCCCCGTCCAAAGATAGTATTGCCACGCTGCCCAGCCGATGTCGGCCGTGATGTGTCGCTCCTTGGCGAACTCTTCCGGGGCCATTTCCGCGCCCGTGTCCGCGCTCTCCCAGGGATATTCGGCCCCGGCGAAGCCGTGCGCCTTGGCATTCTTCTTGGCCTGCCCCAGCAGTTTGAACCGGTAGTCTATGATAGTCTTGGCGTAATCCGGGTGCTGGACGATCAGTGCAGGCATCATCCAGACCTCGGCGTCCCAGAAGATGTGGCCGCCGTAGAGGTTGGACGACAGGCCCATCGGCGGGATGGAGTGGTCGGAGCCGGGAGAGGTGGAGGAGAGCAGATAGAATAGGTTCGCATGCGTCACCTGCTGGGCTTCTGGGTCCCCGGTGATAACGATGTCCGAGGTCTGCCAGAGGCGGGGCCAATCCGTCGCGGGCCGCCTGTTTTTCGAGTAGATTTCACCGAGGAAGACGTTTGGGGCGGTTGTGAACGTACCGTCACGCAGGTTCAGCGTCTGCGAATGTCGGCCTTCCACCCCCTGCGGCGTCTGGTTACTTGGGGCGGGGGGATGGGCCGCGAGCACGCCGCCTACGTAATCGCCAGCATGGAACGTTTGGGAGATCGTCCCATTACTCACGTAAAGGAAGCTGTGTTCGCCATCGCTCTTGTAGAACGGGACAGGGCTGTTCGGATCGGTTGACGTCAATACCCACGGGTCAAACGTCTTCTGGTTCAGGAACGATTGGTTAGCGGCGGCGGCCTGCTGCGGGGGCGAGGGCGGAAGACTAGAGGGTGAAGACGTGTCGGCGTTGTGGCAGCCGCCGAGAAAAAGGCTGGCGGCGGTCAGGGCAGGTATTAGGCGGGCGTTCATGCGGGTAGAATACGCGCGAGAGGGCGGAAAGTCCTGCAAAGAGTGTCCTATCCCGTCTCGCTGAGGCTCGCCACCCAAGCACTGGCGCCCCGGAGG
>JAYTRQ010000295.1:0-1696 GCA_043746125.1 Armatimonadota bacterium
GGGATATAGTCCGGGTCCGGCGTCTGGCCGTCGTAGTTATTGCGGAGTTCCGTCGCCGCCTGGGACAGCGCATACGTCGGCACGTGCCGCGTGGGCGAGTACAGCGCGGCGGCTACGTCGTCGTCAAACGTCAGCACTTTGTCCAGCAGCCGGGCTTTACGGCCCGCCGAAGCCAGCGGCTTCAGGTTCAGCGCCGTGCGGGCGTCATCGGCGATAGGCGTCAGGCCGATGCGGGTACGCGTCTCGTCCGGCAGCAGCCACAAGAACCCGAACGCCACAGCCGCCATGCCCGCCCCGTAGAGCAGGAAGTCGCGCCGAGACTGCACCTTCAGCTTCGCACGGGGAACCGTGGCGGTCTCCATGTCCGAAGGCGTGGCCTCCGGCGTTTTCGCCGCCACGACGGGGATGGAAACGTCGTCGTCTTTCAGTCCGGGGAACTGCGTCTCTTCAGGCTTCGGGTCACTCGCGTCCGACATGGTTCGACCTCCTCGTGCTCTTCTCTCTTGAATAACCGGCTGGACGTGGCCAAAGTTCCATTTTCTCCCAACAAGGAAAAGGCCCGGCGGACGGCGAACTTCCTGTCGAGGTACTCTATGAACGTTATCTGCTTTGGGGACTCCATCACGGAGGCCGGCGGCTCGCCCGAGGGCAGCCGCTGGCCGACGGTTCTGCAACTCAAGCTCGATGCGTGGCGGCCCGGCGCGTACTCCGTCTACAACCGAGGGGTCGGCGGGCACACGTCCGCTCAGGGCTTCGACCGCTGGGACGACGTCATCCGGCCCCTCCTGCCGGGACTGGTCCTGGCGGAGTTCGGGTTCAACGACAGCCACGTGCGCGACTGGACCGTCCTGCCACGCGTCAGCATGCCCGAATTCAAGCGCAACCTGGCCGAGATGCACCGCCTGGCGGCGGCTGGAGGCGGGACGTGCGTGTTCATCGTCAACCACCCGTCAGGATTTGACTGGCAGTTCCCCGCGTCGGGCGCGTCTCCTTGTCAGCAGGCCATCCGCGAGGTGGCGGACGAGGTGGGCGCGGCGATTGTTGACCTGCCCGCGCTGTTTCAGGAGCGAGGGTTGGGGCCGCAGGGCTTTTTAGACGCGGATGGCGTCCACCTGACCGCACAGGGCAATCACGTTTACGCCGATTTGGTTTTCGGGCGGCTTCAGTCGCTGTTGCAGGAGTAAGATTTCCATGACGCAAGATATCACCGGGGCAGTGAGTAAGACGAAGCCGCGACGGACGTTCGTTGACTCGACGCCGCTGCTGGCGGACCCGGAGGCGCTCCGCGCGCGGGGCGAGGCGGACGGCTACTTGTTCTTCAAGGGCCTGCTACCCGCCGAAGACGTCCGGCGGGTACGTGCCGACCTGCTGGGCATCGTCGCCCGGCACGGCTGGCTTCGGATGGGGGCAGGCCCACTGGAAGGACTACTCGACGTCGAGGCCCTGAGCAGGGTGCCGGAAGAGCAGATGCGCTCCGACATTGGCGTCAGCCACGGGGCTTATGAGGACGCGCAGAAGCTGGAGAGCGTCCACTGCCTGCCTCACCATCCCCATCTGCTGGCGCTGTACGGGGCACTTTTTGGTGGGCCGGTGCTGACACACCCCCGGCACATCATCCGTATGGTGACCTCGCACCCCGTCATGGTCCCGACCCCACAGCACCAGGACTTCCCATTGATCCAGGGGACGTCCCGCA
>JAYTRQ010000296.1:0-1695 GCA_043746125.1 Armatimonadota bacterium
GACGACGCGCCCGTCATCGAGCGTCACGCTCTCCCCACTTTTCAGGCGCCCATAGAGCGGGCCGAACGGGATGCCCAGCGCCCCGGCCTTGGCGGCGTCAAACGTACCCGGCTTGGGCTTCTCCACGATGGCATAGCCGTAGGCCGGGATGCGGTGGGCCAGCAGCCGGCAGAAGACCTGGCGGGCGTCATCCTCGTAGATCAAGCCCTCGGAAACGGTCTGCACGGACAGGGGATAGCGAACACCCGTCCCAGTCAGGCGCAGGGTGACGCGCAGCCATTCCTCCAGTCCGGGCGGACCGAAGAGGGTTACAGGCGTCAAGATGTCCTTGATCAGTGACCGGCTGGCGAGCAGGCCGGGCAGCCCGAAGACGTGGTCGCCGTGCAGATGGGTGACGTAGATCTGCTCCAACTGACTCAGGCGCAGGGGCGAGCGCAGGATCTGCTGCTGCGTCCCCTCCCCGGCGTCAAACAGCCAGAGCGATCCCTTCTGGACCCAGGATAGGCCCAGGCTGCTGACGTTGCGCGAGAGGCTGGGCGTCCCGGCCCCGGTCCCGAGGAAAGTGAGTTTCAGGTCGGTCATGTTCAGTCCAGTGGCGACAGGCCAAGCATCTATTGGGGTGAGGCTGCTCCCTCAGGCCAGTGTGTACCAGGTCGAGCGGCCCTGGCCGTGCGTGTCCACAATCCTGGCCGATTATGGCCGATTACGTCCAATTAGAGCCGATTGCACTGGCGTATGGCAGTGAGAAACTCAGATGGGGATGCCTTCCCAGCCGCGCTTTGGGCGGGTTCTCATAAACTCGTGCAGACGTTCCGCCGCCTCGGGAAAAGTTTGCGTCGTGCGAAGGTGCGGCAAATAAAGGTTCTGGCGGGCCACTTCGGGCAGATCGAGAAACCAGTACAGGCACATCAGCGGCGAGATCCAGGGCGGCGTGTTTTGGGTGTACGGGTTCACGACCTGATCGCCAAACTCGCCGCGCAGAGCCGACAGCATAGAACCGATGACAACGCTCTGATGCATCCCTGCCTGATGGCTCAACACATACTCGGCCGCTTCGATGAACGTTCTGCCCTCCGGGGAGGCGGACAGGAGGGTGGAAACGCCGAGCAGTGCGTCGGCTCTGGTCAAATCCGCGATGCGGGCCAGCACTTGCGCGTGGCTAATGTTGTCCAGCCGTTCCGCGCTAAAAGCCGTCGTCACCAGCACAAGTCGCGGCCCCTCCAGCAGACTGACCGCTGCCAGTGTTAGCGCGTCCTCAAGCGGCGAAGCTAGCGAGAATTCGTCGCCGCGCAGGAGCGAGTCTACCCCTCCATCCACCACGATAATCGTGTCTATCCCCAGCGTATTCACCAAATACTCATAGCTTGCGTGGTACGGCCCGACCCCGCTCGCGCCGAAGCACCAAACGGATACGTCGCGGGCTTGACGTTCGCGGAACCATCGGGACAGCCAGCCTTCCGGGAAGTAGGAGGGGCGGGCCGAGGCCGCTGTGACTTCCCAGAGTGTGTCGGTGTGCCGTACAGAGGCGCCGATGTCGTTCAGCGGCGTGGAGCTAAAGCTCGCAAGATGCGCCTCATGGCCCGCCGCTTCCAAAGCCAGGAAGAGCGGCAGACCGCAGACGACGTCATAGCCGCCGCCGGCCCCTGCTATGAGGATGCGGCTTTGGGGCTTCAATTGCTCTAGAATCTGCGTCGG
>JAYTRQ010000297.1:0-5543 GCA_043746125.1 Armatimonadota bacterium
CTGGTCCGTTCGTTTGGATCCTATCCCTGGCCCGTTCACGTTCGTTCCGGGCCTGTCCCTTCCCTCGGAAGGAAGGGCTTCAAATAAAGAGGGCAGAGGCCGGGGCCGCCGGTCCTGCCCGGTGTTCTGTTTCTAGGCCCTTTCCTCAGGGGGACCCTCCGGGGTGCCAGTGCTTGGGCGGCGAGCCTCAGCGAGACGGGAGAGGACGTCCTTCTCCCCCAGAATTGGGGGCCGGGGGCCACCCATCGCGTCAAGCCGCCGCTCCAACAGCCCCACGACCTCCACCGGCGCGAAGTCCAGGAAGGCGACGGCGCGGACGAACTCGTCCAAGGCCGTGTCCAGACGCCGCGCCCGCTCCTCGTCCGAAAGCACCTGCCGGCGTGGGGCCACCGACAGCCCCCGGCCCGGCTGGGCCACGACCCGACCATCCCGCGCCAGGTCGCCGTACGCCCGCGCCACCGTATTCGGGTTGACGACCAGCCGCTCGGCGACGGCCCGGACGCTGGGCAATGGGTCACCGGGCGCGAGGTGTCCGGTGGCGATTGCCATGCAGACCTGGTCCACAATCTGCTTGTAGATGGGCAGGCTGCTCCCGGTGGCGATGCTGAGTTCGAGGGACACGTCTGGATTCCTATGCCTACTGTACTAGTTAACTTAGTACAGTATAGCATGCCAAATAGAGGATGTCAACCCCCCGGCGCCTGCGCGGGGGGGTTCGGGTATAATTGCCCTCAACACGTCCGAAAGGCCCACTTATGACCAACGCCTCCACAGATTCCATTCCCCCCCGCCTCGACGCCGCCCGCCGCGCCCTCGCCCAGCACGACCCACCGCTCGACGCCCTGCTGCTCACCGACCTCCTCAACGTGGGCTACCTGTCCGGCTTCACCGGCTCTACCGCCTACACCCTGCTGACCCAGGCTGAGGCCGTGCTCATCACCGACTCGCGCTACACGCTCCAGGCCGGCAGGGAATGCTCGCACTTCGCGCTTCAAGAGACGCCCCAGGGCAGCGGCGGCTACCCCGAAGCCCTGAAGACGGCCCTGGATGCCCGCCCCAGCCTCAAACGAGTCGGCTTCGAGGCGGGCCACGTCACCGTGTCCCTGCGCGAGAGCTTTGGGAAGAGCGGCCCGAACGTCCAATGGATCGGGACGGAGGACGTCATCGAGGCGCTTCGGGTGGTCAAAGACCCGAACGAGATCGCTGTCATCCGGCGGGCCATTGACGTCGCCGAGGCCGCCTTTCTGTCCGTCAAGCCCCTCCTCAAGCCGGGCACTCGCGAACGGGACTTTGCCATCGAATTGGAGTTCGCCATGCGGTGCGGGGGGGCCGAAGGCGTGTCCTTTGACAGCATCGTCGCCTCCGGCCCGATGGGCGCCCGGCCGCACCACCGCGCAGGCGACCGCCAATTGGAGGCGGGCGATCTCGTGACCATTGACTGGGGCGCAGTCGTGGATGGCTACGCCTCGGACATCACCCGTACGGTCGCCATTGGGCACGTTTCGGACGAGCAACGGCGTCTCTACGGCATCGTCTTGGAGGCCCAGCAGCGGGCCATCGCCGCCATCGCGCCGGGCCAGACAGGCAAAGCCATAGACGCCGTCGCCCGTGACTTCATCACGAGTCACGGCTACGGCGAGGCCTTCGGCCATTCGCTCGGCCACTCGCTCGGCCGGGACGTCCACGATGGGCCAGGCTTCTCTGTCCGCTCCGACAAGTTAGTATTAGCGCCGGGCATGGTGATGACGGTCGAGCCAGGCATTTACTTAGAAGACTGGGGCGGCATTCGCATTGAAGAAGACGTCCTGGTGACGGAGGGGGGATGCGAGATTTTGACGCACCTGCCGAACACGCTGGAGGTGCTGTGATCGGAAGTGTCGGCACGGGGCTGCACGACGGCGGGCGGCGGGCGTTCATGATGACGCCGATTGGGGGGGATTGACGGGCGGGGACATGCGTTCTCTCCCGATTTCTGTTATACTCAGGCGTGTGAGGCGAAAATCATTGTGACGACGGCAAGACAGGCAAGACAGGCAAGACAGGCAAGCGAGACAGGCAAGCGAGACAGGCCAGACAGGCCAGCGGTTGAAACCGCCGCTGAGTGGCGAAGCGCCAAGTCTCGGCCTGCGCCGAGACAGGACCCGTCAACGGTGACGGGCTTGTCTCCCTCTTTCCTCGACGCAGGCCGAGGATTTGCGTCCGCGCCACCGAGCGGCGAGTCTACTCGCTGGTCTAAACCCGTCGGCCTCATCCATCACCGCCTGCCAAGCCGAGGACAGCAAGAATGCCGTTGAAAGATTTCAGTGAGTTTGCCGGACTCAACTCCGCACTCCACACCTACGGGATGCGTTTCGCCATCCTGCGGGGCGGGAACGCCCCCGGACAAGGCTAATGCGAGTCTCATTGCGCGACGTCGGCGAGGCGGCGGGGGTGTCCGGGGCGACCGTGTCGCGCGTCCTCAACGGCGTCGAGGCGCGGATCCCGGCTGAGACGCAGGCGCGAATCCGGCGGGTCGCAGGGGAGATGGGCTACCGGCCCAGTCGGGCGGCCCGCGCCCTGGCGACGGGCCGCACCATGACCGTCGCCCTATGGGTGCCGGACCTCCGCGCCCCGGCCCACGCCGAGGCCGCCGACGGGATACGGCGCGAGGCGCAGGCGCACGGCTATGACCTGATGATCGGCGGGGCAGACGTTGGCGAGGGTGAGGAGATAGACGGGGCGCGTCTGGCCGAATGGCCCGTGGACGGCATCTTCGCCGTAGACGTCGGCGGGCGCACGGTGTCCGGCCTGGACGCGGGCTTTTTGGGAGGCAAGCCGCTGGTCTGCCTGGGCAACGGCGGGCCGGACGGGGCGGACGCAGTGCGGGTGGAGTACCGGGAGGCGGCCCGCGAGGCGACGCGGCACCTGGCCTGGCTCGGCTGCCGGCGGATCGTCTTCGTGTCCCCGCGCGGGCCGCACATCCGGGGCGACGCCCGGCAAGACGGCTATCGGGACGCCCTGACCGAGACCGGCTTAGGCCCGGAATACCTGATCGTCCCGGACGGCAAAGATCCGCGCCCCGCCGCTTACCGGGCGGCGAGCGACGCGCTGGACCAGCCCGCCCGCCCGGACGCTCTGCTGTGCCTTAGCGACGACCTCGCTTTTGGCGCGGCCCGCGCCCTGCGCGAGCGCGGCCTGCACATCCCCCAAGACGTCGCGCTCGTCGGCTGTGACGGGACCGACGGCGGCCTGTATTTGAACCCACCTTTGTCCACCCTGGTCCGGCCCCTCCCCGAGATCTGCGCCCTAGCCTGGGACCTCCTGGGCCGCCGCCTGGCTGACCCGTCCCGGCCCTTGCAGCAGATCGGCGTCCCAGCCCAGCTGGTCCTGCGCGAGTCGTCACGGCGATGAGAAAGGAGCGGGGAAAGAAAGGAGCGGGGAAAGAAAGGAGCGGGGAAAGAAAGGAGCGGGGAGGGCGCACACGCAGGTGCGCCCCTACTGCGGCTGCTTATTCAAAACAACCTCGCACGGGGCGCGGTCTATAACGGTCCGAGTGACACGCGTCATCAGCGTGTCGGAGGGGTCGCTCGAAGGGCGGTAGGCCAGCACGATCATGGTCGCCCCCAGGCGGGTGGCCTGCGCGACGATCTCTTCGCCCGCGTCCCGCGCCCGCGCCAGCAGCGTCTCGGCCGTGACGCCCTCAGCCCGCGCCACCTTCCCCGCTGCCTCCAAAGCCGCCGACGCGGCGGCCTCCTCCTCGGGCAGGGGGGACGACAGGGGCAGGTGGCGGGGGATTTCCAGGACGTAGGTCAGGTGCAGGCACGACTTCTGGCCCGCGCCCGCATTCGGCCCGCCCATGTCGGCCTTGACGAGCCGACAAGCCAGCACGGTCGCAGCCTCGGGGCCGTCAGGCGAGAGCAGCGGAACGAGGATCTCTAAGGGGGGATGGCTGCCGGACGTCACCCGCAGCAGTCCCAGCCCGCCCAGCGCCAGTGAGGCGCGGGCTTCTTCCAGGGTGTCCGTGACCGGCAGGCGCGAGCGGACGCCCGGCACGGCCCGGAGAGACTCCATGACCGGCTCGGGGAGGGCGCAGACGACGATGCGGGCGCGGAAACGCTCGATGTAGTCCATGGCATCCCGGAACGTCTTCGCGCCCTCGGGGGAACAGCCGGTCAGGCCGCTGCCATCCACGATGATGCCCTGGACGTGATTCCGCAGCAGCAGGTTCGCGGCGGCCTGGATGGTCGGCCACAGGTTCTTGTCCAGGCTGCCTTCGAGCCGGACGACGTCTTCTCGTGCTTCGATAATCATTTAGGCGGCGACTTTTTCCGCGTGCGCCTTCTTCACCTGCTCTATGGCGTTGGTGTGAGTCAGATGTTCCTGGGCGGCCCTGAGCAGATCTTCGTCTTCCACGTCATAACTGGAGGATTTGGCCGGGCCTCGGGCGAACAGCGAGACGTTCGCGACCAGCTGGCCGAACCGCCAAGAGGGGTGCGCCTTCTGCACCGGCCCGAGGGTGTCGAGGAGTTCCTGCGTGTTGTCCATGATTTTCTCCTAGAACTCGGGTCGGGTGACTGAAAGGCATTCGAAACAGCGCAAGCTTCAGCATTCCGGCTATTGTACCACGAAACGCCTGATCCCGAAGGCACCCCAGCAGTGTCACCGCGGGGGAGCGAATACTGAGTGACCCTGGGTGTCACCGTCTTGCGGCAGGAGGAACCTGAAATCGTCGCCCAGCGTGGCGCCGTTTTCGTCCAAAGCGGCCCGGCGCAGGGCCGCGATCCGCGCCGCGCCCCCTGAGTGCAGGCCAGCCGGGCGTTGAAAGCCGCGCGTTGAAGGCCGGGGGTTGAAGGCCGGGGGTTGAAGGCCGGGCACCGAGGTGCCCGTCTGGGAGGCTTCGCCGACCGTCCAGGGGACGGAAGAGCAGAAGAGCCATCGTCCGCAAGCCGTCCCTTGGGCGGTCAGCCGCAGGCTTCCGAGGCGGGTCGTTCACGGCCCGGACTTCAATGCCCGGACTACTGCGCCGACTGAGGGTGGGATCATGCTGCCGCCTCTTCGGGACGATCTCAGTCTTCGGCCAGCGTGTCCTCACTCAGCAGCGCTGCCTCATCGGGATGACGCTCCTCTTCGTCAATCACCGCTTCAATCGTGCGTATCATTTAGGCCACATTCTGCCCCTTCTTTTCCGGCTGTTGGCGGACCTCCGCCCAATACTCTTCCCGCACGTCCTCATCTATTTTGATTGGGACCCGCTCCCCATACAGGCGATCCGATCCGTCCTTGTGTCAGCCCGAAATCCAGTAGTTCTCGCCACTCTCCAGCTCATAGTAGTTGGACTTGAACCCTGCGCCGCTGAGGCTCTGGAACGACTTGCCCTGGTAGTAGAGCGTCCTGCCTGTTTTGGAGAACGTCACGCGCCCAATGCGAGCGTCCCCGATCAGATTCCCCGCCTTGCGCTCAACGAACATGATCCGACTTTTCATGATTTTTCCCTTCACTTGACTTAAATCGCGTGAGGTTTGAGGCATATGCGGCTCTGCCGACGGCAGGTTCAGGGCTTCTTT
>JAYTRQ010000298.1:0-5542 GCA_043746125.1 Armatimonadota bacterium
ATGACCTCTTTCTCGCCCCCTACCTTGCGATAGGAAATCTTTCCGAACAGTGGGTGAAGCGCGCTGCTGGGCAGGGTAATGATCTCGTCATCGGTCGCACCGGCGGGTTTTCGAGAGAACAACATGCGAATACCTCACGCGTACAGTTTTGTCCCTATCCTTCTTCCAGTGACTGAACGATGGTTTGCCCGGCGATCTCTAACGTCACCGATTTGGTGCCCGCTGTCACTTCGAATTCCATGCGTTGCGGTACCTCATCCGCGTAAGCCTTGACGACAGCCCCGGCGCTGTCGGTGATCCGGGCCGACATAGGCAGTGAAATGCCGAAATCGACCTCGTCCCAGATTTCCGCCAGTTCCGCCATATCCCCGGCCAGCTTGCAGTCCCAAAGGTCTATGTCCTCTTCCAGATCCGTGCCGTCGAACATATTGTCCAGGTCGTCGAGTTGCTCCTCATCCGCCTCACCGATCCCAACCACAACGAACTTGCAGTTGGCGCGCTTACCGCTTTGGATCTCATGTCCGACTTCTAGGGCTCGCACCTTCACGTCTTCAATGTCTTCAATGACGCCGTCCGTGACGAACAGCAAGATGGCCCACTCCGCCGAGGCGAACTGCTCCAAAAAGTAGTTAAGTGCCGGCAACAGGCAGGTCCCAGTGCCCCAAGGGCGCTTGGGGCCGTCCACTGGCATGGTCTCGGCACGCAGCCCGTCCAACACGCCGAGGGCCTCTATTTCCTTGCCACCGGGTCCGACCGCCCAGTAAATTGGCAAGACAGTACCGTCACCGCTGTAATCGCAGACGAAGCGGCAGAGCTGGCGCACAACCGGCTCCATGACGTTCTGGCCCGGTTGGCGCACCATCTTGGGAATGTTGGCCGCATAATGGGTTTTCATCGAAGCCGAGGCATCAATGGCAATGCCGACCTTCATGTGCTCAACGCTTTGGTCAAGACGGATGTAGATCTCGACGCGCTGCTTGCCGCCTTCGGGTTCGTATACGTTGATCTTTCCGAACAGCGGACTTGCTTTGGCGATGGCCATGGATCATAGAGCCTTTCGTAAATCTGACTTTGAACTTCGCTGTAAATCTGACTTTGAACTTCGCTGGGTAGGGTCGGGATCACTACTGAATTCGCGTGAGCGCGCCGCGCAGGAGCGTGTTCGCATTGGTGTAAACGTGGTAGCCGCGCATTACCGGCGGGGAAGCTAGGCTGACAGTCCATTGTTTCAGGATAATGTTCCGCCCGCCGGTCTTCAGCACTGTTGCGTGCCGGGCGCCCGGTGTCAGGCGAATCTCGTACCCCGTCTTACCCTCACTCTTCCAGGCGGTCACTTCGTTCTTGTCGTCAAGCCAATAGACCGACCATCCGTTTTGCTCGAACGTCTTCCTCATCTGCGACACGCGGTTATCGGCGGGCGGGAGCGCTAAGGGTTCCGCAGAGTTGGATAGCCGGAAAGCTGTTCGCGCGCGCATGGGTTCCGCCGTTGATTCCGTCGTTATTTTCTTTCGCGCCTTCGTTGTTGTAGGGGGGATGCCGGCGAGCGGCATTCGGCCGGTATCCGAAGTAACCACTGCCTCAGGCGCAGTCAGCGCTTTTGGTGCCGCCAGGGCAGTTCCCACTGAGTGCGGAGCCGGCCGAATGCCTGCCGCCGGAGCGGCGACTGGAATGCTTGCTTCGGAGGAAGTGTGATGCAGCCAAGCGTAGAAGCCGGCGGCGATGGCCAGCACTCCTACTGCGCAAAGAAGCAACAAGAGCGGGACGGTGGACCGTCTACCCACAAGAGGACCGCTTGGCTCGATCACGGGGACACCATCTGTATCAGTCGTTGTCATTATTATCCCTCAAAATGGATGCTGAGTTTAGGCCTTTCGCGTTTAAGCCTTGGCGGATGGTCCCAGCTCGGGAGTGGCTAGGGCGCGACGCGGAAAATTAAATAGCACGGAGGACAGAATGGGCAGTATAAAAATGCCGACAGTCGTGAGTGAAACCCACAGATCAGACTGGTGGCCGTTCAGCAAGGTCTGCAGCACTGGGGATTTAGTATAATCGCCTGTATAGGACGCGATCAGTTTGAGCCCAAGTAAGCCGATTACAATGAAGGCCGTATTCTCGAGAAACGGAAACTTCTCTAACAGGGTCACGAAGATCTGAGCAGCGAAACGCATCGCAAAGATGCCGAAGAATACGCCAATGCAGATGAGAAAGATCTTATCCGAAAATGCGACGGCTGCAAAAACATTATCGATGGAGAAGGCCAGATCCATAATCTCTACCATGATTACGGTTGCCCACAGCGGCCCGAGGCGGCCCAACGTCATCTTATAGACCTTATGGCTGGTCTTATCGATGGAATCGTCGGTGCCTTCAGATTGTTTTGATTTAAAGAATGTATAGGTCAGCCGGAGAAGATATAAGCCGCCGATGACCTTCAGCCATAGAATCCGGATCAACAGCGAGGAAAAAACCAAACACAGTCCTCGGAAAACGTAGGCCCCAAATATGCCGTAACGCAGAGCCTTACTACGCTGCTGGGCAGGTAAGTCCATGACCATAATGCCCAAGACTGCTGCATTGTCGATTGATAGAAGACTTTCTAAAAGAAAGAGATTGGCGATGATGAAGATCGCTGTTTTCAGATCGGTCCCCACGAGATGAGAAAGCAGCATAAAAAATTACCTCACTTTTATGTGTGAATGCCGACTTAGTAGACAGATAATTGAGGCTTGGATGCTGAACTTTCCGAAGGCGCTGCAAACATGAAAATGATACGAAGTATTAAAGAAAGTAGAGACCCAAGCGAGAGTTTAACGAACTCCAGTGACTGAAAATGGCATGAGTTTTACACTGACGACAATAGGCAGCAATTAGGCCTTTTGTTCTATAATCATATGTATTATATCACGTTTCTTTTGGGTTGTCAAAGAAGCGTAGATAGTGTCAAGTTGTTTCTGTAAAAGCTGGGAGCATTCTCGCGGGTCTACGGGTTCGTGGTCGCCTGTTCCGTGAAGGTCAGGCAGGCTTTGCCGGCCTGCCAGTTGTCGATGATCTCCATCAGCACGGCGCTGACCAGGCGCAGGCACGAGGCCTCGTTCGGGAAAATGCTCGCCACCTGCGTGCGCCGCTTCACCTCGCGGTTGACCCGCTCCACGCCGTTGGTGGTCCGCAGCAGGCGGCGGCGTGGCTCGGGGGAGGCGAACACCGTCAAGCCTTCGGGTAGATTCTCGTCCAGCCAGGCCGCAAGCCTCGGCGCGCACTGCTCGTACTTCTGCACCGCCCGCCTCAGCAGCGCGTCGGCCTCGGCCCTGTCCTGGGCGTTGAGGACGGCGCGGATGTCCGCCGCCGCCTGCGCCTTCATGTCCTGCCTGGGGACGTGGGCCGAGGCGTTCTGCTGCAAGTGGAACGGGCAGCGCTGCCACGGCACGCCCCCGAAGACCGTCAGCCGCGCCGCCTTCAGCCCCTCGTGGGTGTCGCTGACCACCAGCCGCACCCCCAGCTTTCGCGCCTGCTGGGGCGCTCGGGAAAAGGCTGCCAGCGCACCGCCCGCCGCCTCTTCGACGCGCAACTGGTCTCCGTCCTGCCAGGTCCCCCGACCGACGCCATGAGTCTGCAGAACGCCCCCACCGTGCGGGGGCTGACCGAGGCGGGGGCGCGTCAGATCGGGGGCAAGCGCTACAGCCCCCCGCCCGCCTGGAAGCTGGAGCACGAGCTGCTGGTGCGGGACGTGGCCGCCTGGGCGGCCACCTCCTGCCGGATCGCCGGGCTGGCCCCGCCCGAAGTGCGCTACGCCCCGCTGTTGGCGTCCGGCCTGGCGCCGGACGCGGTGCTGACGGTCCCGCTGGGCGACAAGGCGCTGCGTGCGCTCGCGGAGTGCGACCGCTCGACCGAGCCGGCGCGGCAGTGGCGGGACAAGGCCGGCAAGTACGCCCGGCTGCTCAGCCTGCCCGATCTGAGCGCCCTGGTCGGGCGCCCGCGGGCGCGTCTGGCAGTGGTCTGCCCGGACCTGGCCCGCTGCGCCTGGGTGGACGAACTACTGCGGGAGGCGGGCGTGGCGGCGTGGTTCGCCCCGCGTTCGGCGATAGGGCAGGACGACTTCGGGCGGTGGCATGTCTCCGGTGGCGACGTGCAGCCGTTCCTGCCGCCGTCCAACCACCCGTCCAGCCGGGCCGGAACTGGTGGAACGGCTTCTTCAGTCCGGTAGGACGTCTTTTCCCTTCCGGCTTACTCTTCTTTTTCCTCCCCGTCTCGCTCCGCGCTCGACGTCTTGTCTGCGCTTTGGAACCATGGTATCCCTCCCCTGAAACCCTCGCCGGGGCGGACGGGCGCTGGCCTCCTTTGAGGCCCGTTACTTCCCCCTCGTCGCCGGAGGTCACCAGTCGGCGCCGGAGGTCACCAAGCCAGGACCCTCGTGCCGTCGCCGGAAACGCTGACCTTACCGACCCTCGTTCCTCGTCTCAGGTCGTAGAACTGGAACCGCCACTTGCAGCTCCCATCGGATCGGAGGTCGGAGGATACCGAGAGCACATCGAACTTCGTCCGCATCCCTTGCATCGCCAGTTTGCGGACTTTGTCCAGACTGTCCACGTACTGCGGTTTCAGCGGTGGAAGAGCGTGCGGCACGACGATCCCGTCATCGGAAGCCGGCAGCAGGTCTGCCCTGCCGGAGGAAACATCGACGACCTGGAACGGATAATTTGTTTCGGTTCACCCGTTCTCTTTGTAAGGCTTAGGAGAGTTCTTGAACGCCTCCACGATCCACTGTCCGGCCGTCCCGTCGGGGTGCATCAACCCGTTATCGGGGTCCTGGCTAGTAACCTGCTGTGTGATCCCGGTGTTGGAAAGAAGCGCGACCTGCCAGGCGGGAGACGCGAGAGCCTTCCTCGCGAGTGCGACGGCGCGGCTGGCCGTGATGCGCGATGGCCCCGGTGAGTGCGTCGTGCCGGGAAACCTGAAATGAGATTTTCGACCTGACGTAAGGGCGTTACAGGCGGCTTCCCGCAGCCGCACAGGCATGCGGCAGCGAGGCATAACAAAGTGGTGAATAACAAAGCGAGGCATAACAACCGGGATGCCCGGGATTGATTCATGAGCCTCTCCTTAATCTTAAAGCTGCCTTGATCTTCGCTTCTCCGGAGGTAATCCTGCGTCCGGCGGCCTAACGGCCCGCTCTGCCCAGCAACGACAGGCGGAGCGACGGAATGCTTGCCGCCGCAACCCGCGCACAGTAAAAAGTGAAACAGACATCCCAATATTATTTGCAGGATTATTTACAGTTCGCTTGCCATAACTTCCTCATGACGCCGCATTCTTCCTTCCCTGCTGGCACCATAACCCCGGAAGCCGCACCCTTTTGACCAGTCCCGGAGAAGACCGCTCAGGTCACCCGTGCCACCTCCTCTCCGGCGCCATCCTCTTCTCCGGGGCGAACGGCTTCGTCATCACACGCACTAGTGGGTCAATTGGCACGAACGTAGCCATTGGATTTTGCTCTCCTGCATCTGAAAGCGGCACTCGGCAAAGGCGACGCTCATGCCAATTGACC
>JAYTRQ010000299.1:0-5539 GCA_043746125.1 Armatimonadota bacterium
GCCTGTTTAGGCCGGGGCACTCTCGCTTGCTAGTCCTTGACAAAGGGCAGAAGGGCGATCTCACGGGCGCGCTTGATCGCGATGGCGATCATACGCTGCTCTTTGGCGGTCGCGCCCGACCGGCGGCGGGGGACGATCTTGCCCCGGTCGTCGGTGAACGTCCGCAGGAGGGTGACGTTCTTGTAGTCCACCGTCTTGATCTTGTTGATGGTCAGCGTGCTGACCTTGCGGCGCTTGAAGCGGGTGTTCTTGCGTGCGCCGCCTGGCCCGCCGGGGCCGGGACGCGCCCCGCGGGGGCCTCCGCTGCTGGGTGAACCGTAAGCCATGGTGAAATCCTCTCTTGCGATCCTCGCCGCCTGTGTACACGGGTGAGCGTGGAGGCGGCGCGACTTGCGGGTGGTTGACGTTGCCTGCCGGGACGTATCCACAACAGACCGTCTAACAGTATAGCACAGGGCGGCAGGGGAAATCAAGCGGCCGGGGGCCACCCGCAGGGCGATTGTGTCTTGATTCCGGCGGCCCCCACTCCTGATTCCCGTGGCTCCTACCCTCCTCATCTCATCCGAAGAAAATGCACTTGCCGCCCGGCTCCTCAAACGTCACGTCCACACGCGCTTCGCCGCCCGGCAGAGGCGTGACGGCCACGCCGGGCATGGCCCAAAACTCGGCACTGACGCGCGACCGGGTAACGTAAGCGTATGTGCCCATCGCACCGGCGAACACGCTGACGACGCCTCGGCCTGTCTCCGGGTTGATCTTCTCATAGATTTCGGGGCTGCCACTGACGGTCCCCGACCGGATCAGCGTTGCGGCTGTCACGTCGTCACGCACTCGCTTGTAGGCCGCCAGTGCGCCCCCGAAGCGGGCGATGCCGTCGTCCGACAGGCGCGGCAGGTCGCCCCAAATGCCGTTCTGCCCCAGGACCAGAGAGGCGATATTAAGCTCCTGGCTGGGCGCGTATCGCCATCTGAGACGACAAGCCATACTCAGAACGCAGAGTGCCATAGACGAATGGATGCAAGGCAATCTTGTTGGCAAGCCACTTCTCGTAAGCAACGTCGGCCGCGTACTGACAGCCGCGATTGGACGCCTCCACTGTTTTGAGAAGGGCTTGGAATTGCTGCTGAGACGGCTCTAACTTGATGACGATGACCTGTTTCATTTCGGGTCTATTATGCCGTAATAAGAGTTTTTATGCAACACAAGACATTCAGCACGGAGAATATCTTGACTTCGGAAAGTCAAGGCGACATTTCCTCCCCATGTCTAAAGCCAGGGGCCTCCATGCCCCTCAAAGTTGGTGACTGACCGCCACTCTCAAATCGGGGTGGGGCGAGGGCGAGCGACGCGTTCCCATCACCAGCGGAGAGCATAAACAGTGTGTCAGGTGTCGTGCTTGGCGCGATGGTGAGGAGAGGCGTGGCGACAGAGGCAGGGAGGGTAGTCATGGCCGCGCTACTCTGGAAGGGGTGGACGTATTCCTGCCCGGCGCGAGCGGCCTGACGAGTGCGGCGGGGACCGGCTTCAGCACGTTGGGGTCCGCGCCGGGCGGGAGCGCGGCACGCACGGGCACGACCAGATGGAAAGGACGCCGCTCTTGCTCTTCTCGGAGCGTGATCTGGAAGGTGAGCGCGGGCAGATGGCGCGGCAGAGGGGTCGCCGTGAGCACGTCCGATCCCGCGCGCCACATGTAGCGAGGCAGGCGCTGCGGCAGCAACTGGGGCGGCGCTCCGGGCGATGACAGCGCGAAAGACAGCGGCTGGGACGCCTGCTTGGGCATCGTCGCCGGCCAGATCGAGAAGCGCACGAGCGAGAACCCCGCCTATGACAGCCCTCGCGCGTTCTTCTCGCCTGGCGGAGCGGCGGCTCCCATGTAAGGCTCGGGCCGGAAATTATCCCAGGTCGCCACGATCTTTCCTGCCTCCAGAGGCACGTCCGCCTGCGGCGAATAAAACTGTGACGGCAGCAGGGCCACGCGGGGCGCGTTGAGGGGAGCGGTCTGCCCGGACACCATGCCAGGCGGCAGGTGCCAGGCCAGCAGCAGTTCGGCGTTGCCCCGGTCGTACCACCAGAACTGTGGGTTGAACTGCGAGTCGGACGGCGGGACGGTCGTGTCGAGCTTCCCGAAGCGGCCGTTGAGCACTGAAAAGGCGATGCCGGACGGCGTCGTCTCCGTTTCCGGGCGCTGCCAGACGATGCGGTCGCCGCCGAAGCCGGCGTCCCACACCACTTTGGCGTTGTGGAATGTCACCATCTCGGTCCGCACCGACGACCGGATCGCCGTCCCCGTGATTGTGACCCGTTGCTGCTGGCCGGGGTATGCCACACCAATCTGGCCGTCTTGGATCACCCACTGGTGGGTGTCCGGACGGGTGTAAGCCGGTGGCAGCGGGATGAGATTGGACGTCTGGCTCGCACCCTGCACCGGAGGCGGCGGCAAGGCCCACTGGGGCGTCACCCGGTCCACCTGAAGCAGCCAGGACTGGCCGGGCGGCGGAGGCGATGCGGCATGGGCGGTAAGCAAGTAGCGGATCGTTGGCGCACCCGTCCACAGGTGCCCGTCCTCGTTGAACACATACGGCCGCGTGGCCCAATAAGAATGGAGGTTCGTCGAGTCTTCGCTCCCGCTGGTATCCTCCGCCTCAACGGCGTCGGCATGGAGGGTGAACAGGCCGAGGCGGGCATCGGGGGCGGGTGCGCCGGCCCCGGTCGCGACGGCAGGCGGGATATCCGCGATCCGCCAGGCCGCGCCGCCACTTTTGGCTTCGGCGTCCACCCGCGCCACCGAGACCTGGAACTGCCGCGTTACCGCGTCATAGCCGGTCGGGATTTGCACGAACAGCGCATTCGCCGTGACCGGCTGGCACAACAGGTGTATGGGGGACCCGGTCGGCCGGCCTTCGGCGGACAAGGGCTGGGCCGTGATCCGAAACTGGTCTGAGAACGGAGCGGGGGTGAGCGTCGCCGTTTGGGCAGACGGGCGGCCCGGCTTGGGAGGCTGGAAGCCGTAGGTCAGAGTGTAGGGGGGCTGCATCCCAGGTCCGAGCGGCATTGGGCCGTCCGGCCCCGCCCATTCGCTCGTGGTGCCGCCGGGGTGGCCGGGGGTAGGGATTACCACCAGCGAGTAGCGCCCGAGCGGATAGACATGGCGGTGGTCATCCGGGGCGAGCGTCAGAGTCTTGATGCCCACGCCGTCCCGGACGCCGATCCACAACCCCGTCGCGCCCGGCGCGGACCGGAGGAAGGGGTTGCGTGTCACTTCGGGATTTTCCAGAACGCCGACGGGTGGGGCGAGGGGAGGAGGAGGCGTGGGGATGCCGTTCATCGGGGTCAGCGTCACGCCCAGCAGCGTCCATTCGGCCTGCACCGGCGGACCCGCCGCCACGCGCGGCGGGGGGGATACGGGGGGGACCGATGACACACCCGGACCCGGCGGCTTGACACCGCCTGGAAGGCTGCCCGCGCCACCCACCGTTCCCGTTCCCGCGCCACCCGCTGTCCCTACACCGCCCAGCGCCGACGCCCGCTCTCCGTCCGAGCCGTGCCGTCGCATCGGAGACAGAATGATCCACAGTGCGGCGAGCGGAACCAGCAGCAGTGCGCCAGTCGCCAGTGGGGTGCGTGCGTTACGTTTGGGAGCCATCATGCGCCAGTATAACACTACGCCTAACAGGTGTCAAGGGGGCGAGGCCGGGTACAATGGCCTTACCACGCCCCTCACCTTCTGGACCGACCACGCTCTGCTCCTGTCGCTCTTTGATGCGGCCCTCACACAGATTCCTCGCAACGTTGGCCCCCTCGGCGGCTACGACCGGCCCGTGCTGAGGGGGGGGCCAAATACCCCAGCACCTGGCTGGAGTGCGTCCAGGCGGTCACTCCCATGCCGCACGGCGATCTGGGGGAAGTCATCGGGGTCGTGCCAAGGACAGTCACGGTTCAGGTGACGCGGTCGGGCCAGGAGGCGCGGTCGGGCCAGGAGGCGCAGTCGGTGACGCTCGCGCCGGGCGAGGTGAAGAGTGTCGGGCACTGAAACGCCTGGCCCCCTGTCCGCGTGGCTGCCTCACGCCGGCCGCACGCTCACCGGCCCGAACTCTCCGTAGCCCGTGTCCGCCAGCATCCCCATCGCCCCCCGCGTCGGCAGGTCGTCCCCCGATGCCGTCAGCGTCACGTTCCCATATTTCGCCGTGATGCCTGCCCCCGTCAACGTCAGCGACAGCGTCTGCGCTTCTTCCCTATGCCACGAGGCCTCCGACTCGGCTAGGACGCGGCGCTGGTCGTCGCGCTGCTCGACCAAGCGCACCCCGCCATCCTCGTCCAGAATGAGCGCGGCGTAGCGGCGCAGGCCGCGCACGGCCGCGACAAGGCCCAGGCGCTTGGCGACGTGCGGCACCAGTCGGGCCGAGACGGTGTAGTCGGCCCACTCCCATTCGCCCTGCGTGACCAGGCCCACGCCCTCGTTCTGGATGACCCGATAGGGCAGTTCGGATGGCCCCCATGTGTCAAACTGGGAGGCGGCGTTGACCCACGCCCGATTCCACAAGTCGCCGTGCGCGGCCTTGCCGAACGTGACCGTGGGCGTGCCGCCCCAGGTCAGCCGGTCCAGCAGGACCGTCCCTGAAACGCCTTTGTCGGAGGTCACTTCCAGGCCCACCTCGGCGACGGGCTGGCCCTCCATGTCCAGCACAGTCAAGGTCAGCGAGGACGACCCGCCCGGCGTCAGTGTCACGGCTTCGCCCCGGTGGAGTGTCCGGGCGTTGTTCTCCCCATAGACACTCACGTAGAGGCATGCTATGACGGAGCCGGACAGGCCGCCGCCCGCCTCTACGGCCGCCGTGACGGTCTGGCCGGGGTAGAGAGTCGGCGAACAGACAAGATCGTATCCGTCCATTGCCAAGCTGCTCGGCGGGATGAACGTTGCCGTTGCCACGCGGGCGGCCCGACCCAGCGCGACGTGGCTCAGGTGCAGAGCTAGCCTCCCGCTGTCGTTCCCGACCATGACAGTCCCGCGCACTTCAGCCGAGTCTTCGGGTTGGAAGCCTTGCACGGAGCCGGGAAGGCTGAAGTGGAACCGCGCCCCACCCTTCGGGGCCGTGGGCGGCTGCCCGGCCAGGCCACGTGCCATATTGACCAGCGAGTACGTCTCGCGCACGGCGTCCGTGAGGCAGCGCCCACCGTCGGCCGTGGGCAGGAATAGGCGGTCGGCCACCGGGCCACGCCAGTCCGGGCCGGCGTCGATGCCCGCCAGGCCGTTCTTGATGCCCAGCAGGCACCCGACGTTGCCTGAGTTGCAGTCGGTGTCGTAGCCCGCCGTGTTGGCGATCATTAGCGAACGCTGGAAGTCGTCCTTCCCGTGCAGCAGGGCCAGCAGGACGATGGCGTGGTTGGGGACTATCGGGCAGATCGTCCCGAACCGGGCGTAGGAGTAAACTTCGTGAACACGCCGCAGGGTTCCCCGCCAGTCGTCGCCGTGTTCGGACGCCCATCGCCTCATGTCGCGAATCAGTTGCGCGATCACGCTCCCGTCCGGGATCAGCAACGC
>JAYTRQ010000300.1:0-5526 GCA_043746125.1 Armatimonadota bacterium
CCCCCATGGACGTTCTCTCCGTGTCTTGTCCCACTCCTGTTTGACCCTCGCCATTTGCGAAACCGCCCATGTACCTCCGTCCCGTCCGCATGACCTGTGAGGAAACAAAAGCCACAGCCAAGCGCGACAGCTACGAGGCCGTCTGTCCTCTGCTTCACTTGGGCCGGGCGCGGAAGCAGACCCCATGATCCTCCGCTGCCCCCGTTGCCATCAGAAAAACCGCCTCCCTGACGACCTCGTGCTGAATGGGGAATATCTGTGCCGCTGTGGGCAAATCCTGTTCGGCGCGACGGCAACGGACAAGCCTCTCTCCCCCCTGCCTCCACTCCGGCCCACCGCCGGACCTATCGCCAGGCCCGCCGTAAAGACCGCCTTCAGATCGGCCGGGCGGTTTAACGCCGCCGAACTCCGACGCCGCCTCCGAGCCGTCAAGCCCCGTCCCCTCGTCCTGATCAACGCCGCCTACGTGCTTGTCTTAGCAGCCCTCTCCCTCTCCAATGCCGTCGGCCCGGAGCTGTGGTGGGGCGGCAGCCTGAACCTCTACCTGCCGCAGTGGCTTTGGGCGCTGCCCGGCGTGATTCTTCTGCCGCTCACGTTCTGGGCAAACCGTAAATGGGCTGCCATTCCTTTCCTGACGCTCCTGTGGGTATTTGGGCCGATCATGGGCTTCTGCCCGCACTGGCCAGCGTCGCCGGACGCCATCAGCGGAGGCGGCGCGGGGGGCCGCCTGCGGGTGATGACCTACAACGTCAAGTGGGGTACCCGGGACAGTGGGGCCGTCGTCACAGACATCCGCGCCTTCCACCCGGATTTAATCCAGTTCCAAGACTCGGAGAGGGTGATGGACGGCGAGATCGGCCGGGCGCTGGTAGGCTGGAACGTGCGCCGGAGCGGCCAATATCTAGTCGCCAGCCATCTGCCTCTGCCCGAACTGGAGTCGCGTGACATTTCCTATGATGGCTCCGATCACCACTGCGTCCGCTGCTTGCTCCAGGTGGGCACCTCCCAGGTGGCCGTCTATGACGTCCACCTGCTGTCACCCCGCGACGGCCTGGTGTCCGTGCGCCACCATGAGATCGGTGGCCTGGTCGGGAACACGGGGAATCGACTGGAAGAGGCGGCGCGTCTGGGAGCGTATCTGCAGGCGGAACCCGGCCCGACGATTGTGACAGGCGACCTAAACGCGCCCGTGCAGTCGCTGGCCTGTCGCCGACTGTTTGACGCAGGCCTTCGCGATGCCTTCTCGGAAGTGGGGTCCGGCTACGGGTACTCCTACGGGGCGTTTACGGGAGTCCAGATGCCGTACGTGCGGATCGACCATGTGCTGGTGAGCCGTCAGTGGCAGGTTCGTCACTGCTGGGTGGGGAACGCGCAAGGGTCGGATCACCGGCCGGTCATCGCCGATCTGGTTCTTGCGCCCTCGTGACGGACATCCTCAAGAGGGAGTCCTCACCGATGCCTTACGGGACGACCGCCCGCGATCTCCTGCGGCGTGGTCGCCAGCAGGACGGCGGCCTGTTCCAGACGCAGGCTGTTGACGAACTCGGTCGGCGTTTGCCCCGCCTGCGCCTTCAGGGTTCGGGCGAGATGGGCGGGGCTGACGCCGCACCGATGAACCAGGTACGGCAGGCCTTGGTAGACTGCCGCCTCTCTCCGCATGGCAAGGAGGGCATGGGCGAGCCAGGCGGGGGAGTTCAGGAGGGCCGCATCAGCGGGTTCCGGGCCGCTGACGCCGTCCGTCGGGCCGAGCAGCGGCAGGACGGCGCACCAGAACCGGCACAGGTCCAGGGGTGAGGGCCGGGCGTGGAAGGCTTGCAGGGCAGTCTGGAACGCCTCCGCGCACTCGCCGCGCCTGGCCGGCGGCACATGGACGCCGGGCGGCTCGTCTGCCGCCTCCCAGGGGGCGGGGCTGCCGCCCAGGGCTACGCGCCGGAAGTCTTCCCAGACCTCCTGCCGGAAGGCGATGTTGATGAAGTACATCTTCTGGCCGGGGCGGACGAAGAGCGTGTGCCGGTCGGGGGCGCGAATCCAGAGCAGGTCGCCGGCCCGCAACAGTGTCACGCTCTCCAAGGTTGGGCCGGTCAAGGCCAAGATACACCGCCTCTGCCCTGGCACAATCAAAACTTGCGCCGTTCGCAAAGACGGCGAGAAGTGGTACGTCTGCTTCTCGTGTGAATACGAGGCTGTATCCCTCGCTCCTTCTGATAAGTCCGTCGGCATTGACGTTGGCCTAAAAACCTTCGCGGCCTTGTCCAATGGGGAGTTCATCGAGAACCCGCGATTCTTCCGCAAAGAAGAAAAGGCTCTTGCCAAAGCGCAGCGCAGGTTCGATAAGGTCAAAGACAAGCACGGATCAAAGGAGCGTAAGCAGACCAAGAAGGTTGTTGGGCGGGTGCATGAACGCATTAAGAACCGTCGCCATAACTTTGTGCATCAGCAGTCCCGCAGGCTGGTCAATCGGTTCGGCATAATCTCTGTTGAGAATTTGAACGTCAAAGGCATGGTGCAGAACCATTGCCTTGCCAAGTCTATTTCCGATGCTTCGTGGATGCAGTTCCGCAACTCACTAACGAATAAGGCTGAAAGTGCTGGTCGTCTGGTGATTGCCGTCAACCCTGCGTACACTTCGCAAGACTGTTCTTCTTGCGGCTATCGTGCCAAAAAGAAACTGTCTGAGCGATGGCATCATTGCCCGATGTGCGGATTGATGTTGGACCGAGACACCAATGCCGCCGTCAACCTACTCGCTTTGGGACAACAAAGCGTCGCTAACGAGTTAGCGTAGAAGCCCGCTGATTTATCAGCGTGGAGTTGTCACGGGACACGTTTAGGGATTCGTCCCGTAGCCTGCTGGACTAGATCCTTCTATACCGCAAGCGGTAGGGTTTGGTTGGCTTGGATGGCGGCGACCAATTCCTGGGAACACAGGCCGATGCCGGGGACGTAGCGGACGCGCGGGTCGGCGGCCTGACGGAACCACTCGATGAGTGGGGATTCGTCCAGCAGGTGAAGGGTCCGCTGGGCGTCGGCCGCCCGGACCATGCCCGTCGCCGCCGCCCGGTCGCACAGGGCGCGGATGTCCTGGGGCACGGTGGGCTGGGCGCGGTCGGGCAGGGCGAACAGATTACTCGTCGCCGCTTCGGCACGCGCCAGCACGTCCCCGGCATCTAGGGGCTTGCGGCCCAGCGGCAGGGACAGGACGGGCGCGTCCCAATCGCTTGACGCCTCCTGACCCAGCAGGACGTAGGCGGTCTGGCCGTCTTGGGTCAGCTTGAAGTCGGGTAAAAGAACGCCCGCACTGGTGACGACCGGGTCGGGCAGGCGCTTGATCCGCCAGCCGTTGCCGTCCCCCTTCGCCCGCCGCCTCAGCAGGTCTTTGTGCAGGGCCATTCCTGCCTCAAAGCGCCGCTTGAAGGCCGGCTTGTCGTCGCCGCGCTTCGTCGGCATCCCTAAAACGCGCAGGGTATCCGCGCCGAGGGCGAGGCGGAACTTGCGCGTGCCCAGCAGGGCGTCGGCGTAGCCCACGGTGCTGCGGGTGGCGTAGGCCTGGACCAGAGCCAGTAGGCAGCGGGCCAGGCGGCCGGGCCGGCGCGGGAGCAGGGGCGACATTTCCAGATCGGTGAGCGTGACGCTCTCGCCGGACATGACGGCCTTGACGTCCAAAGCACGCGCCAGGGCACGGACTTCCCCCGCGTCGGACGCGCCCAAGGACAGGCCGCCTAATGTGATCTGCGTGGCCCGCTTGAGCGGCGTGTCCAGCGAGTGGAAGTTATACAGGGCAATGATATCTGCCGCCGTAGGCATGGTCCCAACGTGGGTCAACACCTGGTTGTCTTCGGCGTCCAGGTGCAGCAGCGTGTCCCACTGATGGGCTGTGAGGCAGAACCGCTCGCCCAAAGCCGTGTAACACGCGAGGCGCCCGGCCTCGGTCAGAAAGCCGTTCTGCTCGCCGTTGACGTGGGCGTAGGTGTAGGCGCGGACGTCAACGGGCCGGGCCAGGCCGCCCTCGCGCAGACGGTTCGCGCCCTCGCGCCCGACGATCTGGGGGAAGTCGGGCGTCTCGTAGCGGTAGAACTGGTGTAGGCAGGCGACGACGCCCCGCGCGATGCGCGGGTCCCCGAAGAAGTCCACGATAGTCTGCCCATCCAGATCTCGCCGCCGCCTGCCGACCGACCCATCGAACAGCCGGATAGCGACGTCGAGCCGCGCGAGGGCCTTTTTATCCTTGATCTGGTGTGGGTAGACCGAGGTGGGGATGCCGCCGCCCGCGCTCTTGCGGGTCGTCTTCTTGAATTCTTCCAGGCGGAAGGCCATGAGATAATGCTTTCTGTATAGCGCTCAACCGGCACTGGAAGTGCCGGTCTACCCGGAGGAAGTGCCTCCGGCACTGAAGGTCTCGTAGCCCCGGAGGGGCTTTCTCCGAGTAGACCGGTGTTTTTAACACCGGGTTCTTTCACACCGGGTTCAAGGGACGGGGAGCGGGCGACTGTATTTATGCAACAACGCCGTTTTCAACGGCTCGACCCTGCCCGCATACGACGTTGGTAGAACAACGCGGCTTACCCCGCCAGCACCGCTTCGGGCTTCTCCACCGGCTTGCGCCGCCGGGCCATCTTCACCTCGCTGGTGCCGCGTGAGACCAACTCGTACATCTGCGCGTGGCCGGGCTTGGGCCGCAGGATGCGGCCTAATCTCTGGATGTACTCGCGTGTCGTGCTGGACCCTGAAACGACGATGGCGACGTTGGCGTCCGGCACGTCTACACCCTCGTTCAAGACGCGGCCCGTGACCAGCTTGGAATACTTCTGCTGCCGGAACTTATCTAGAATGTCCCGGCGCTCCTCGGCGTGGGTCCGATAGGTGATGGCGGGGAGGCACAGGCGGCGGGACAGATCGTTGACCAGCACGTTCCATTCGGAAAAGACGATCACCTTGTCATCCTTGTGCCGGACTAGAAGCTCTTCCACTTTCAGCACTTTACGTTCAGCATTCATCGCCAGCATCCGCGCCTCGCGGTGCGCCCTCAGAGCACCCCGCGCCGCCGGATCGTGCCCGGCCGACCGGATCAGAGCTTCAAAGAGATTGCTCGCGCCGGTCACCATCAGCTTGGTCCGGTTGGCGGCCATATACCAAGAAAACGCGGCCGTCAACTGGTCGTAACGGGCCTGCTCATCGTCGGTCAGGTCCACGGATACGCGCTCCACTTTGTAGTCGGCGATGTGCTTATCGCGAGCCAAGGTGGCCGGCTGGCGCTCAAAGACGGTCGGGCCGATGAGCAGGTGCAGATCGTCGTGCCGCCCGTCCGAGCGTTCCAGCGTCGCCGAGAGGCCCAGCCGGAACGGGGCATCAGCGCGGATGGCGATGGTGCGGTAGGAGGCGGATGGCAAGTGATGGGCCTCGTCAAAGATGAGCAGGCCCCAACGCGCAAAATCGCGCTTGGGCATGGCAGCCGAGTCGTAAGTGATGACCGTAATCGGCCGCTCCGTGCGGAACCCACCCCCGATCATGCCGACGGCCTCTTTCGCC
>JAYTRQ010000301.1:0-5521 GCA_043746125.1 Armatimonadota bacterium
TAATGTGTAGAATATGTGTAAAAATGTGGTATAAAATCACCATTACCTTACACCACAGGAAGTTGCTGATGAACACTACATTACAAGAACAGGGACTGAACACGGGGCGTCAAATCAATGTCCGCCGCAAAGATTCAACCGCCTCGGAGCAGGATACAGACGAAGCCGCTCCCAAAATCCGCGTGAGCCTTGACATCTCGCCCGAACTCTACGCCAAGCTGCAAGCTCTGGCCAAAGATATTCGGGGGACCAAGAGCGATGTCCTGCGTAAGTCGCTGGCCCTGATGGACGTCGCCGTTCAGGCGCGGAAGAGCGGCAAGAAGATCGGGATCGCGGACCGGACGGAGCAGTTGACGACTGAGATCATCGGCTTCGAGTATTGAGTCTTGCGGGCGGCCAGGATTGCCGCGCCGCGTTCGCCTTTCAGGGGAGCAACACGTGGCAGAAGCACCGCGCCGGGAGCAGCCGGCGGGATTAGAAAAGACGCAGGCTAAACCGCCTGCCGTCATTGACTTGGACCGGATCGAGACGACGTCGGGCTTTGACAGCTTGACGGAGGCCACCGTCAAGTTCGAGACGCCGAAAGCCAGGGAGGCGCGGGAGCGGAAGGAAACCGCCGACCAGACCCACAAGCACCTCGTGGAACTAATCAAGCTGGGCTTGGGGAGTGTGCTATTATTAGGCTTCTTCGCGCTCGGCGTCTACCTGTTCGCGTTCAAATCAGGCGCGACCGAGACGCAAAGGACGCTGGGCACGACAATCCTGGCGGCTATCGCCACGGGGGGCGTCGGGTATGTCTTCGGGAAGAAGGACAACAAGCCGGATAAAGAGTAGAGCGAGCAAAGCCAGGGCGTCAGCCCTGGCTTTTCCTTTGACACAGCGAGACGTCACTCACTGTCTGCGGAAAGCGTACCATGATCAAGAACGAGCGGCAGTACCGCATCACGAAGTCCCGGGCTCAGAAGTTTACTCAGACGCTGGTGCATCTAGACGCGCATCCGCAGGAACCCCCCTTTTGCATCCGCTTCTCCGAAAGGCCGAGCGGGATGGCGTCGCGAGTCAGTTAGAGACTTTGCAGCATGAACTCCAGGAATATGAGATGCTCCGCAGTGGAGGCAGAGGCACGTTCTTTCTCGATTCATTCGAGGAGTTTTCCCGCACACTCATTCAGGCACGAATCGCGTCCGGGCTAAGTCAAAAGGACCTGGCCGAGCGTCTGGGGTTGAAAGAGCAGCAAATCCAGCGGTACGAGGCAACCGAGTATGCCTCAGCCAGTGTGGAGCGGGTAGGCGCGGTCATCCGGGCGCTGGGCCTGACGGTACGCGAGGAGGTCTCGCTGTCCGGTCCCGCCGTTTCGCCAGGATAGCGCCACCTGGAGAGTCCCTGTGGCCCTCCCTACGGGGCTTCTGTCAGAAGCTCCCGGAAGGCGCGGGCGGCGCGGCTCTCGTACGCGCCGCGCCGGGTCAGCCGGTGCAGCGGGCGGCGCAGGGGCAGGTCGGCGAGCGGCAGGACGGCAAGCCGCCCTGTCTCTACTTCCAGGCCGATGGCGAGGCGGGACACGACGGCCAGGCCCGCCCCCGCCGCGACGGCCCGCTTGATCGCCTCCGTACTGCCCAAAGACATGAGAGGCTGTGCCGCCAGACCCCGCTCCCGCAGGGCGCGTTCCAGGACGGCCCGCGTGCCGGACCCCGGCTCACGCAGGATCAGCGGCTCCCGGCACAGTCGCTCCGCTGTAACAGGCGCTTCCGAGAGCAGCGGGTGGCCGGGGGGCGCAATGGCGACTAACTCATCCTCACCGAAGACGACCGCGTCCAGGTCCGGCGCGTCCCCTAACCCCTCCGTCATTCCCAGGTCCAGTTCCCCAGCCCTCAGCCGCTCTTGGATGCTTTCGGTGTTGGCAATCTCTAGCGTCAGAGTGACGTTCGGATAGCGCCGCCGGAACTCGGCGAGAAGTTCCGGCATCACATACGCACCGACTGTCAGGCTTGCTCCGACCGTCAGCGTCCCCCGCGCCAAGCCCTGCATCTCGGCCATTGCTTGTTCGGCCTCCCGTTCCAGCGCGGACAGGCGCTGGACGTAGCCGAGCAGGAGCGTCCCCGATGGGGTCAAGCGTACGCCTTTTGGGTTGCGTTCGAACAGCTTCGTTTTGAGGGAGGCTTCGAGCACAGCCAGTTGTTTGGAAACGGCGGGCTGGCTGATGAACAGCCGCTCCGCGCCCCGGCTGACGCTTCCTTCTTCGGCGATAGCCTGGAAGATGAGGAGGTGGTTGTAGTTCATAGTCAGAAGCCTTGTTTCCCCAGATTAAAATCCGGGTCTTCGGTAGAGTGGGCGTCCACCGGCGTGGACGAAGAGAGGACGGCCAAAACAATCCTTGTCCGCGCTTTCCGAGTCGCCAGTGCGGAAGGCGGACAGCTACACTTACGAAGACCCGGATTCTAATCCAAGGGAACAAAGTTAACATAACTCTAGGCTATGCTTTCTATAAAAAAGATGCCTGCATATTATACCTAGCATTCGAGTATAACAGAGGCATGAGAGACGCAACCAGACCACTCCTATTTGCCCTCTGTGCGGCCTTCTGCCTTTCGCCCTGGGCCTCCCCGCCCATTGCGCTCGGCCTCGGTCTCACCCTGGCGTTGACGCTGGGCAACCCGTTCCTCGATCCAAGCCGTCACGCGGCGAAGTGGCTGCTGCAAGGATGTGTGGTGCTGCTGGGCTTCGGCATGAACCTGACGCTCGTGCTGAAGGCGGGGGCGAGCGGGGCGGTCTTCGCGGCGGGCAGCATCGGGCTGACATTCGCGCTTGGGTACTGGCTGAGGGGGCGACTGGGGATCGCCGCCCGGACGTCGGCGCTCATCTCGGCGGGGACGGCCATTTGCGGCGGATCCGCCATTGCCGCCGTCGGGTCGGTCGTGGGTGCTCTGGAGGGGGAAATGACCGTCGCGCTGGGTACCGTCTTCGTGCTGAACGCCGTCGCCCTGTTCGCATTCCCAGCCATCGGGCACGCGCTGGGACTGACGCCGACGCAGTTTGGGACGTGGGCGGGGATCGCCATCCACGACGTCTCGTCGGTCGTCGGCGCGGCCTCGCGCTACGGCGGCGGGGCGTTGGGGGTGGCGACGGCTGTGAAGCTGTCTCGCGCATTGTGGATCGTGCCGGTCTCGGCCGTGGCCGCCGCTGTCTTCCGGCGGCAGGCCGCGCCTGGTGAGACGGCCGGGAAGATGCACGTTCCCTGGTTCATCGGCCTGTTCCTGCTGGCCTCTGTCTCCCGGACCCTGCTGCCCGGCGTGGCCGCCCTCGCGCCCACGCTGACCCACCTGGCGACGACGGGCCTGGCCCTGACGCTGTTTCTGATTGGGGCGGGCCTGTCGCGGGAAACCCTGCGTCAGGTCGGCCCGAAGCCGATGGCCCAGGGGGTGCTCTTGTGGCTTGCGATCAGTAGTGGGTCTCTGTGGGTGATCTTGAGAGTAGTGCGGTAGGAGAGGTGGCCCCCGCACCCAATTCTGGGGGAGTTTGAATAGGACCGCGTAGGAGTGGGGTTCCCCCACCCTCCCGACAGGACAGGGGGGGCGCGGCAAGCAGCGCCCCTACTTCTTCTGCATCAGGAGGACGCCGGCAAACAGCAGGACGGCCCCAACGATACGCCACGGGTGGATCGGGCTTTTCGGGACGCCGAGCCAGCCCTGTGACTCAATGACGAGCGCGGCGGCGAGTTGTCCGAGGACCGTGCAGGCGATCAGGAGAGGTGCCCCCACGCGGGGGATGCCTAAAATCGCCAGGCTGACGTAGAACGCCCCGAAGAGGCCGCCGACCCAGATCCACCAGGGCTGGCCGACCGCTCCAGACAGACGGCCCCGGCCGCCGATACCCAGGCCGACGGCGAGGGCGAGGGGGACGAGGCCGACGAGGAACGAGACCAGAGCGCCTGAAAGGGGGGAGCCGAGGGAACGGCTCAGGCGCGAGTTGACGGCGGCCTGGAGCGTCAGGCCGACCCCGCCCAGGGTCAGCAGGAAGGCAAAGAGGGTCTGCATGAGGCCATTGTACCAGCGTGCGGGAGAAAACAAGCGAAAGGGCCGCCTCCCATTCGGAAGACGGCCTGTCAGGGGAAATAGCCGGATTAAGGCGTCAGCGTCAATGTCTTGTTGGGACTTTCAAGACTGAGGTTGCCGGAGGCATCGTAGGCAACGACCCAAACGTCCACGCTGGAGCCAGGCAGGAGCGTCGAGAGGTCCATGCTCAGACCAGGGCCGGGGCTGGTGAAGGACTGGGGGAGGATCATCCCAAAACTGTAGACGTAGACCAGGTAACCAGCCACACCCACGTTGTCGGTGGCCGCTGTCCAGGACACCGTGGCCCCGGTGTGGGTGACTTTGGAGAACGTCGGCGTACCCGGCGCGGTCGGGGAGAACAGATCCGTCCCGACCGCGTAGACCACATAGGTGAAGGGTAGGCTCGCCGTCCCGGCCGCACTGGTGGCCGTGATCGTCGCCGTGTAGGTGCCAGGCGCTCCGGAGGGCGTCCAGAAGACGAGGCCCGTCGTACTGTTGATGGTCATGCCCTTCGGTCCGCCGACGACCTTCAAGCTCGGCGCAGGGTAGCCGATCGTGGTGACGCCATAGGGGCTGAAGCCCCTCAAGCCGCCGACCAATTCGCCGAACCCACCCCCAAGGATGGCGTAAGGCCCCTTCGCGTACTGGTTCGCGTAAAGGGGGTAGATAGACGGCGCGGAGTAGCCCCGGATCACTCTGGTCGCGGACTGGGCCGACGGGTACCCGGACGAGTCGTAGGCTTGCACGGCGAACGAGACACTGTTGTTAAAAGTGGAAGTGTAAGTGATGAAGTTGGTGGCCGTGGTCCCGACGGTCACCCAGCGGCCCGGCCCGCCCCCGCGCCCGGAGTGGCCGGGGAAGTAGCGGCGCAGGTAGTAACCGGCGATAGGGACGGTGTCGTGGGCGGCCATCCATTTGAACGTCACAGTGGAGGGCGACTGGGCCGTCACGTAAGGCTCGCCGGGGGTGGAGGGCGGCACGTCGAGGGAGAAGGCAGAGGGCGATTCCACGTTTCCCGCCACGTCCACCGACCAAATCTGGACGGCATGCGGGCCATAGCCTGGGACCGTAACGGCCCCTATGGACGCCGTCTTGACCGCGCCGCCGTCCACCGTGTAGTAGGTGGTCGCGACCCCGGAGGCATTGTCGGAGGGCGCGTACTTGAGCGTCGGCCCGCCGTCGGTGTGAGCATTGCTGAGAGGCGCCGTCCCGTCCACGTTGACCGCCGCGGTCTCAATGGCCTCCACGTTCCCCGCCGTATCCGTACTGCGGAACGTCAGCGGGTGCGCGGCCTCCGTGGAGACGACGAACGGTCCGGTGTAGGCCTGCGGCACACCGCCGTCCAGGGCGTACTTGGTGAGGGTGACCGGCAGCGCCCCGGCCGTCGCGGTCAGCGTAACCGTCACCGCCGTGGTATACCAGCCGTTCTTGCCCGGCGTCCCCGAAAGAGAGGCCGTCGTCATCGGCAGCGA
>JAYTRQ010000302.1:0-5515 GCA_043746125.1 Armatimonadota bacterium
GCGTGCTAACGCTGGTCGTGATCTGGTACGCCTCGCCGCCGTTGACCGAAATGGCCCACAGGTGGAATCGGGAACCACCGTTTTGACCATCCGTGTTGACGGTGCCCAGCAAGGTGCGGTTGGACGAAAAGACGAGGAACGTCTGGTCCTGCGACCAGATGGGCGTCAGGTTCGTCACGGTCAGGGCCGGAAGGTAGAGGGGTGGGTTCGCCGGGTCGTTGCCGACGTTCCCAGCCGTCAGGGCGCCGAAGCCGACCAGGGGCCGGAAGGCAGGGGGCGGGTTGTCCACGTTGAATGTCTGCACCGCACCGGGGATGGGGACGACGCTGCCGTTGGCGCCCGTGACGGCGTTCTTCCGAATGGCGCCGGGCCGCAGGTAGCGCCGGTCGGTGATCGCCCGGCCGTCGGGCGCGTGGACGTAGCCGGCGGGCGACTCCGTGGGCACGCGGGATGAAGCCGGACGGCTTGCCGCCTGTCCCTGCGCCTGGCGCATGGCCGACAGCAGGGCCAGCGCCTGCCCCGTGCCGCCGCCCGTCAGGGGCAGCGAAGGGGAGGCGGCGAAGGCGGCGGGGAGCAGGGCCGACAGCAGGACCAGCAGCGAGACCAGAATCGCGGAGCGGGGCACGCGCGAGGCGCGAGGAGCAGTGCTTGGTGACTTCAAACCGGGACAACCTCCTTGGTTGTGGGCAGGCTCAGGAGCGCACGCGATGTTCGCGGCCTCAGACTGACGCCTGGCAGGGAGACGACGGGAAGGGAGACAAGTGTCATCAGACATAGGTGTTTAACGCAAAGGCTTCGGAGCGGCTACGGAACAGCATTACGGGACGGTCTCAGTTGTTGGGGGGAGAACGGCGGCGGGTCGCATCGCCCATCGCTCTAGAAAGTGATCTGCCTCGGGTCTTTCAGGCTACGTTCCATTATAACACAGCCGTTCCGGTTTGGCAAGCGGCAGAATCAGGCTTGGTTAAAGCCTTAGAGAGAGGCGAGAGCGTGCGCCTTCAAGTTATTTCCGTTGTCCCAAAGAGACATAGATCTGGGGTTCAGAGCGAGTAGACGTCAGACGGACGTAATTGGGGGCGAGAATGTTCCTATTATTTGACACAGGGCTGTAAATCTGAAGCGGGCGTTTCGCACAGTCCCAGCCTCGTTCGAGAAACCGGCTTCGTTCGAGTCCCCTAAACCCGGTGTTAAAACGCCGCTCTACTCGGAGGGACTTTCTCTGGCCGGTTGATCGCTCAATCCGGCTCAGTCCGGCGGCATAACGTCAGTCTTCAAGCTGGGCGGCGGGTGAGGGCGCTTTCGCGGACGAAGATGAGGGCGAGCAGAGTGCCCAGGGAGACGAGGATGGAGGCGGCGACGAATGGGGCGATGTGGCCGACGGACTCGTAGAGTTTGGTTCCTATCGCCGCCCCAGCCAGCATGCCGATGCCCTGGGCAGTGCTGACGGCGGCGAAAACGGTGCCGCGCTGCTTCTCGCCCCCGAGTTCGGTCAGCAAGGCCAGCCAGGCGGGGAAGGCCAGGACGAAGCCGGCGCCCAGGATACCAGCCGCGCCCAGGAACCCGGAGATTCCGGCATGGAGGTGATGTAGGATGGGGATGCCCCACAGGCCGAAGGCGCAGAGCAGGAAGCCCAGGCGGACGCAGCGGGTCTTTCCCCACTTATCGGCCAAATACCCCGACGGCACGGCGATAGCGGCAATGGCGAGGGCCGGGCCGAGCACCAGGATGCCGAAGGCAGTCTCGCTCAGGTGGTACTCGTCCAGGGCGAACACCTTGACCAACAGGGAGATACAGCCGATGCCTAAAAATGTCACGAACGCAAGACCCAAAAATTGCGGCACAGTCTTGAGCGCCCCGACGAAGCCCTCCCAGGTCATGGTCTCGTCGTGCGCTCCGTCTCCCGTGGTGTTCACCCGGCGGACCCGCCCACGCACAGCGAGGGCGGCGATGACGGCGATGCCGAACAGGACGGAGGCCAAGATAAACGACGGGTAGTAGTACTCCGGCTGGTAGTTGGGTGGCGGCGGGGTGGGCAGTTGGGCCGCCGCGATGAGTGGGGCGTGATGGTGCAGCAGCCCGCCGGGATGGTGCAAGGCCCCATGAAATCCGTGGCCAACCGAGTGCAGGCCCGTGTTAAAGCTGCGTCCCAGGCCGTGGAACGTGTCCCCCAGCGTCGCCTGGCGGGTGAACAGCTTGCCGAAGTGGTCGTCTACGAAGCCGCCAATGAGGAAGCTCAGGGCGATCCCGACCATGTAGACGACATTGAGCGCCCCCATCGCCGCACCGCGCTTCTGTTCCACCACGACGTCACCCACATAGGCGTATAGGGACGGCCAGAGGGCGGCCTGTCCCAGGCCGTCCAGGGCACGCAGAAAGCCGAACACGAGCAGGGTGATGACAGCCGTGACGGCGAGTGGGTTGTAGTGCGTCGTGATAAAGACGAGCGGCGTGAAGACCGTCACCAGCGCCCCGCCCAACATCAGCGGCTTGCGCCCAAACCGGTCGGCGAGTACGCCCAGCGGAGATTTGAACAGCACTTCACTGATGAAGAACGGGATCATCAGCAGACCATACGTGCCCGTCGGGATTTTGAGGCCCTGCTTGAAGTAGACCGGCAGGGCGGAGTTATTCAGGATGGAAATGCCCAACTCGGCGCAGGCGGCGATCAGCACGACGGGCATGATCGCGGCAAGCCACGCGCCACGCTTGGGTCTATCCTGCACCCGCGCGGACATCGGAACGGCGGCTTCGGCATTGAGGTCGGGAATGGGCTGGCTCATGGGGTTAGTGCTGGACTTCTCGGCCGGTCTCGGCCGACTCGTAGAGGGCGTCCAGGATGCGCGTGACGAGCAGGCCCTGCTCGCCGGGGACGGCGACGGGCGTATCGTCAGCGATAGCCTGGACAAAGGCGCGGAGTTCGGCCTCGTGAGTGCCGATCTTAGGCAGAAATACGGGTGTGGTGTCGGATAGGGTTCCGCTTTCCTCGCGGAATATGCGTGTGTTGGCGTCGTTGGTGGGATCTAAGTAAGCCCCACCTTCTGTCCCGAGCAATGTGGTTCCGAACTGATTGGCGGCGATGTTGGCGGCGAACGACGATTCCAGTGATAGTGTCGCGCCGTTGGCGAAGCGGACGAAGCCGGCGGCGAAGTCTTCCACGGTGAACGTCTTCGGGTCCCACTGGCCCATCAGTCCAAGGACGCCTTCACGCGGGCCGAACTTGGCGTAGGTTTGTCCCGTCGTAGAGACCGGTTCTGGGTAGCCCATCAGCCAGAGGGTTAGGTCCAGGATGTGGACGCCGATATCTATCAGCGGCCCCCCACCCTGCTTGTCCTTCTGCGTGAACGTCCCCCAGCCGGGGATGCCTCGCCGTCGGAGGGCGTGGGCACGGGCGTAGTAGACGTCTCCCAATTTCCCGTCGTCAATGAAGCGCTTGACGGCCTGTGGCCCAGCCCCAAAGCGCATGTTGAGCGCGACCTGGAATTTCTTGCCCGCCGCGTGGCCCGCCGCCACCATCTCCGCGCCTTCGCGACCGTTGATCGCCAGGGGCTTTTCGCAGATGACATGTTTGCCCGCCGCGAACGAGTCAATCACAGGCTGCCTGTGCAGATAGTTCGGCGTACAGACGTCCACGGCGTCTATGTCGTCCATCTCCAGCATCGGGCCATAATCCTGGAACGCCCGTGCCTCGGGGTACTGGGCCGCGACGGTCTTCAGTGTCTCCTCGTTGACATCACACACGGCGACGATCCGGGCGAGGCCTTCCTCCTGCATCTTGGCGAAGGCGGGCAGATGCGCTTTCTGCCCGATATGTCCCGTACCGATGACCGCGATGCCGACTGGTTTCGCCATTATGCCGTTTTGTTCACCGGCGGGCGAGTGATTTCCTGCCGGGCGGCGAAGAAAGGCGCTGGTATTGTTGGCGGTTGGGTTATAGTCAAAGTTACCACCCACTAAACAAACGCGCCCGCCGAGACTACTCGGCGGGCGCTTTTATTTTTCGTCAGTGTGTTTGCTTCGGCTTGCCCAAGCCCATGCCGGATCGCAGGCGGCGTAACAGGGTGACCTTCTCAGCACTGTGCGTCCGCCGCCACCGGCGGCGTCCTGGCGGTGGCAAACCGGAGATGTCAGTCGCCGTCATCGTCAGCGTGAAGTAAAATACGGCCGCAACGGCCAGATATCCCAACCCAATCCACAACAACATCGTTGGCCCCGTCCTTCCCCAATGCTTACAACGTTAAGAGTTAATCTGTAAGATATATATCGCAATTCAGGCAAGATTAAACACTAGAGGCATCCAGCATCAGGGCCGGGGTCAGGTCCTGGGCGTGCCAGCCGCTCTCTGTGTACTCCGTCCAGATACGCTCGTAAGTGACCGCCGTCTGCGTTGCGATAGTGTCCCAGTTGAACGTGGTCAAGACACGCTCGTAGGCAGCCTCCGCCATGTTTCGCGCCGTTTCCGGCTCGTGCAGCAGCTTTAAGAGGCCGTCAGCGAGAGAATTCGGACTGCCGGCATAGGTGGTCAGGCCGGTGACGTTATTTTCCACCACTTCCGGCAGGCCCCCGGCATCAGAGACAACGACCGGGACTTTCGCGGCCATCGCTTCCAGGGCCACGATGCCGAACGGCTCGTACAGTGAGGGGAAGCAGGCGAGATCACTGATGGAGTAGATCTTCATCAGGTCGGCGTCCGGCACAAATCCGGCGAAGTAGACGTGCCGCTCCATGCCCAAATACGCGGCCAGGTTGACCAGATGCTCGCGCTGGCCGCCCCCACAGATGAGCAGCTTGGCGTCGTGATAACCCCAGCGCACTTTCGGCAAGGCTTCGATGAGAACCTGCACACCCTTCTCGCGCACCATACGGCCCACAAAGAAGATGATCTTCTCTTCGGGCGCGGCGTAGCGGGCGCGGAAAGCGGCTTTCTCGTCCGGCGTGAAGTCCGGGAGTGTGAACTTATCGGCCTGAACGCCGTTCGGGACGACGTCCATTTTGCCCCAGGAGGTGTGCAGGGCATGTTCGCATTCGCGCTTCATAAACTCAGTACAGACGATGACGCGCCAGGCTTCGTTCTGCAACTGCCACTCGACCGAGTTGATGTACTCTTGGGTCGGGCCGTGGATACCGTTGTTGCGGCCATATTCGGTCGCATGGATGGTGGCGACGAGTGGCAGGTGGAACTTGTGCTTGAGCGCAGCCGACGCGAAGTGCGTCAGCCAGTCGTGCGCGTGGATCAGGAGCGGGGCGGCGGCATCCTGAACCAGCAGCGTGGGGATTAAGGCCTCGGCGCGGGCCAGCATGGCGTCGTTGAGAAGCTGGACCCAGTGGATGAAGTCGTTGCCCGGCCCGGACGGCGTGACGCGGTAGACGTGGATGCCGTCCTCGACTTCTTCCTCTGCCGCGCCGGGATGTTCACAGGTAATGACGTGGACTTCCACGCCCTGGGCGACGAGGCCGTGGGCGAGGCCGAAGACGTGGGGCGAGATACCACCGACGATTTTGGGGGGATACTCCCAGG
>JAYTRQ010000303.1:0-5509 GCA_043746125.1 Armatimonadota bacterium
GCTCGCTACACTGATAAGGCCCCGTTATGGATGGGGGGCCGCACTGCACATGGAGGAACGTGACTATGTCCGCCCCCGTCCGGCTCCCGCCTCTGCCCATCTTCCGTTCGGCCTTCACCCGCTTCCGGCGGGACGATGACGGCGCCTCGCTCGTCGAGTACGTCCTGCTCGTCGCTCTCATCGCCATCGTCTGCTTCGCCGCCGTCACCCTCCTTGGCACCAACACGAGCGCCAAGCTGACGACCGCCGCAGGCACACTCCAGTAATCCCAAGCACACTCTTTCACGGATTTTTGTCTTCTAAGGAAGGATCTAACCATGATTCACGCTCTGACTCACTCTTTGCATTGCGCCGCCCGCCGCTTCGCTCGCAAAGACGACGGCGCTGCCCTGGTCGAATACGTCCTGCTCGTGGCGCTCATCGCCATCGTCTGCGTGGGAGCCATTACTCTTCTAGGCACCAACACGAGTGCCAAGCTGACGACCGCTGCCACTGCCCTCAAGTAGCCCGTGTGGCTCCTGCTGGCGGCCTTGCTCCTCGGTGCCGCCCTCTGGGACCTCCGCACACAGAGAATCCCGAACGGCCTGACCCTTGCGGGTCTGGCCGCCGGCTTCTTGTGGCACGGGGTTCGAGGCGGCGGGCCTGGCCTGCTTCTGTCCTGCGAGGGAGTGGCCGTGGCCGCCCTCTCCCTGCTGCCTTACGCCGTGCGGGGGCTGGGGGCGGGTGACGTCAAACTGCTCGGTGCAGTTGGCGCACTCGCCGGCCCGTCCTTCACGCTGTGGACACTTTTGGGGGCGGCTCTGGCCGGCGGGCCTCTGGCCCTTGTCTGTCTCGCGAAAGCGAAAGTGACGGCGTCCGTCCTCCCGGACCGATCACGCAAAATGCCGGTTGCCCCGGCTATCGCCCTGGGGGCGCTCTTCGCCTACGTCAAGCTGCACGGGATTTAGAAGTCATGATCCGAAGAAGCAAGACCCGAGAAAGACAGCGCGGCGCGGTCCTGGTCGAGTTCGCCCTGGTCAGCGCGCTGCTTTGCCTGTTGCTGTTCGGCATCATCGAGATGGGCCTGCTCTTTCAGGACCAGGCCGAAGTGTCCCAAGCCGCCCGTGAGGCCGCCCGGTCCGCCGCGATTGGAGACTCCACGGTGACGGCCAAAGGCCACGCCGTCAGTGCGGGCGTCGGCCTGTCCCTCGTGTCAGGAAGCGTTACGCTCGAAACGAGTGCCGACAGCGGCACGACCTGGGCCGCGCTCGGCGACTCCGGTACGGCGAATAGTGCCGTGACCGGAAGCCTAATCCGGGCGACCGTCGCGTACGCGCACCCGCTCGTGACGTCCTACGTCTTCGCAGGCGGCCACAAGACTCTGACGTCAAAGATGGTGATGCGGCGTGAATGAGCCACAGAAAGGCGCGGTCCTGCCCCTGGTCGCCTTCTGTCTGGTCGCCCTGCTTGGCATGGCCGCTCTCGCCATAGACATCGCCCTGATGGCGCTGGCCCGACAGCGTGCGCAGAACGTCGCCGACGCCGCTGCCCTTGCCGGGGCGCAGAGCCTTGCTGCGGGTGGCCTTCCGAGCGGGGCCGCCACACAGGTGGTGACGGCAAACAACGCGAGTGGGAGCGCCTTCAGCGGTACGACCGTCACCACGAGTGCCGTTGGGGCGGTCACCGTGGCCGGCTACGTCAACGCCCAACTCGCCTTCGCGCCCGCCGTCAACTATGCGCCACAGTCAAAAGATGGCCTGGTGAACACGCTCTCCGTGCCCGCCTCCGCCACCGCCGCGCTCCCGAACGTGTGTGGCCTTCCGGCCGGCTCGCCGGTCGCGCCCTTCGGAGTCATTGGCGACGATCCGACTAACACGGACTCAGCCATTGCCTACGTCACCGCCCTCCTCAGCGGCACAAAGTCGGTCGCGCCGGGGATCTACCAGCCGACCAGTATGCAGGTGACGCTCACTCTGAACGGGTTTGACAGCATGGGTGCTCTCGCCGTACATGGCAGCTTCGATCCGCTCCTGATCAGCGCCAAGGGCGTGCCCTACTTCAGCACGATCTCGCAGGCCTCGGATCAGATACTGTCCGCAGGGCAGGCCATTCCGAGCACGACTCTGGCCTATGACAACACTTTCTACACCCGGCAGTATTTGCTGGCCCGGATGTCGGGAAGCAATACGGCTTACAGCCATAAGTACGCAACCTATGATGCTTGGTTCACGGCCGGCAGCCCTGTGACACCAACGGGGGGAGCCGTGCCCGAAGACCACCTGCTGATCCTGCCCATCGTCAGCCAGTCGGTCAAGAACAAACTCGCGCCGGTCACGATTCTGGCCTTCGCCGTCTTCTTCGTGGATCAGCCGTACCCAACTGGAACGGTCGGAAACGGTATCGCACTCGGCCGCATCGTCGGCCTCGCCATTCCCGGTGGGACGAGCGGCACGTGTTCGGGGGTTGGAGCCAAAACAACGCTGCCCCGCCTGACTCAGTGACCCCATTCCAGGGAAAATGCTCTAGGGAAGGATGCCCATGTTCGTCGCCTCGCCCGGACACAACACGCCCCGCCTCACGCCGCCCCGCCCGTCTGGACGTTGGGGCACCCTGGGCATGGCGCTTGGCGCAGGCCTCGCCGCCGCCCTGCTGGCATTCCTGCTGGTCCGGGGACAGACTGTTGCGGCCCGGCCGCCCCTGCGTGTGCCCGTCGTGGTCGCCGCCCAGGATCTCCCCGCCCGAACCCGGTTGACGCCCAATATGCTCCAAGTCCGCCGTGTCCCGTCGCCCGAGGCGCCCGATGGTAGCCTCGGCAGTCTCGTTGACCTGGTCGGCCGCGTCCTCGTCCGACCTGTGGCTGCGGGAAAGGCTGTCGTCATCTCGGCCGTCGCCGCGCCGGGCGCGTCCCTGGGCATGGCCTTCACCCTGCCACGCTCCCAGCGGGCCGTGACCGTCGCGCTCGATCCGGCCGACGGCGTGGACGAGTTCGCACGACCGGGGGACCACGTGGACATCCTTGCGACGGATGAGCCGGGGAGCCAGCCCGCCGAGACGCGGACCGTCCTGCAAAACGTCCCACTGCTCGCCGTCGGCTCCCAGACGTCGGCGGACGCAGACGCCCCGGCTTCCTCTCCCTCCGGCGGCCCGGCCGCATCTCACGTGACAGTCGCTGTCTCGCCCGCCCAGGCACAGGCCCTCGTGCTGGCTGCCGCGCGGGGCAAGATCCACCTGGCGCTGCGGGCGGCCGACGACACCAACTTGGTCGGTCTGCCCGCCTTTCCTGCCCCCGTCGTCCCGCCCGAGTCCGCGCGGTCCGCTCCACCGCATCCGAAGTTGTGGCCTCGCCGAGTGGCTGAAAAGGCGGCCCGGCCTGCCCCGTCTTTGCCGCCCCTCTCGCCTTTGCCGCCTCTGCCGGTCACCATGCCTGCCCCGGCCCGCGTCACGATCACCGTCATCAAGGGCAGCCAGAGTCAGACCGTCTCCGTCACGCCGTAAGAAGTCAAGCCTATGCGCCTCGCTCCAATAGCCTTCGGCCTTTTCTCCCTGTTCGTCCTGCCCCTCCTGGCGGACACGCCAAAAGGCACGACTCTGGCTCCTCCAGCCATCGTCAACGCCGCCAAGATGCTTCATCCAGGCGAGTCTGAGGTCTACGAGTTCGACGGCATGACCACGGCCGCTGTCGGCAGCCCCCTCATCGCCGACATCGTGCCGCTCTCAGGGCGCCGCCTCCTGGTCAACGCGAAGAGCGTCGGCCGGACGACGCTCTTCGTCTACGACCGGCGTGGACGGCATCGGCTGACGTTGTCCGTGACCGCCCCCGTGCCTGACCTCTCGCCTGTCGCCGCCCAGGTGCAGGTGGACATCGGCCTGCCCGGTGTCACCGCTCGCGCCCTTAAAGACACCGTCTTCCTGGAAGGCGTCGTCACAAGCGTTGTCGCCCTCCAACGCGCGTCCGCTATCGCCGGCGTTTACGCACTCAAGGTCCGAAACCTTATCGCCGTCGTGCCGGCCCTCAGCAACACGCCGGGCTTGTCCCTAGCACAGACCTACGCGGCCCTGCTGACGGCGAGCCTGAAGGACACGCGCATCAAGGTCCAGATACTGGACGATAAGACCATCGCTTTGACGGGCGAATATGCGCCCGCGCGGGCGGTCGCCCTGGACCAGCCTGTCGAGGTGAAGCCTAAGCCGCGGCGGGGGCGGACCAAAAAGGCCGCCGGGACCAGTGAGAGTGCGGACGATACTGGGGACGCCGGCATGGCAACGGACCTCACGGACCGGCCGAGCAAGGCACAGGCCGAGGAGAGCCTGTCCCAAGACCCGCTGGACCGCCTCCTTGCCTCTCTGCCGCCCGAACTCAAGGTCATCAACCTGCTGAACGTCGCCAGCCGCCCCACCCGGCAGATCCTGGTTCATGCCAAGATCATCTCCATCAACCGCAACGCCTCCAAGCATTTAGGCGTCACTTGGGGTACTCTCGACTCCTCTGCGGCGCGCGGGGGCGCCCTCTATACGCTCCATCCCCAGCCCATTCTGTTCGGTCAATACCCGTCCGGGACGGGACGCTTTGACAGCGGCTTGCTCTCCGGTGGGAGGCTGGAGCGTATCGCGCCCTTTGCCGCCCAGCTTGACGCTCTCATCTTGGAGAACAAAGCCCGCGTCCTGAGCGAGCCGAGCCTGATGGTGTTAGACGGTCACGAGGGCAGCATCCTGGTAGGCGGTGAGATTCCCGTACCCGTCGCCCAGTCCAGTAGCGGGACTAATGGCGTCAGCGGCTCCGCCACCATCGAGTACAAGCCGTTTGGAGTCCGGCTGTACGTCTCGGCCGCTCTTGTGGGGGACGATGCCGTACAAATGACCGTGTCGCCCGAAGTCAGCGAGCTGGATTACGCCGCCGCGGTGCAGATCAGCGGCTATGTCGTGCCGGGCCTGAGCGTCCGCCGGGCGACGTCTACGCTGCAAATGGCCGACGGGGAGACCCTGGTCATCGGTGGCCTGTATTCAAGCACGGCCACTCGACACGTCGAGCGCATCCCGCTCCTGAGCCAGATCCCCATTCTGGGCGAGTTCTTCAAGAGCACGACCACACAGAAGGAAGAGACGGAACTTCTCATCCTGATCCAGCCTGAGATCGTCAGGCCGGGCACGGATGCCGCCCAGCCGCCGCCGCCCGGCAGCGCGGAAAACCCGGCCATTCCAAAGCCCGCCGTTGGCAAGGCTGACTTCGACAAGGACTTCCCTGATCTGCAAAAAGGCGGTGGAGACCGTCCGCTGCCCGGCCCCTCGGTCAACCTGCCGTCCCTCCCCACGACCGTGAGGCCGAAATGATCCGAGTCCTGATCGCCGACAGCCAGCACGCACGCCGCGAGGGACTCCGGGCCGCGCTCGACAAGGACGCGGAGATTGCCGTCGCCGGGCTGGCCCGTGACGGGCAGGAGGTCCTGCAACTCGCCCATGCGCTGCGGCCGGACGTCGTCGTCCTCGCCGACGACCTGGCGGGCAGCGACGGCTGCCAGGCGGTGGAGTGGCT
>JAYTRQ010000304.1:0-1682 GCA_043746125.1 Armatimonadota bacterium
TGCGGCACTACATCCAAGGTCAGGAAGAGCATCATCGGGAGAGGCCTTTCTCCGAAGAGTGGGATCGAATGAAAGCAGAGGAAGAGGCGGGCGGTTGAAACCGCGGCAACAAAGGCACGAAGTCCACCTTCGTGGACTAGGACTTGATCCCAACCTGCGAAGGCAGGTTTCGTGCTCTCGTTGCCGCGACTTCAGTCGCCTGTTCCAAGGAATATAATTTATGCTTGCTCGTGAAGCCGACGCTATGTTCTGGATCGGACGCTATGTGGAACGCGCCGAAGCGACCGCCCGAATCGTGGACGTCCAATACCACTCCGAACTTGAGGGCGCGTTCCCGCTTGCCCAGGGCGGCGAGTCCGACCCGGACGCCCTGTGGGGACCGATCCTCGCCATTTCGGGCGATGCCGATCTGTTCGTGGACCAGCACGCCGACGGCCAGATCGAGCGCAACGTCCTAGACTTCTTCGCGTTCAGCCGCGAGAACGGCAACTCCATCGCCTCCTGCGTCACCCGCGCCCGCGAGAACGCACGGGGCGTGCGTGAAATGCTGTCCTCGGAGATGTACGAGAGTCTGAATATGTTCTACCTGGAAGTGACCCGGTGGGATGTAGACAAGATTCTCGCTTCTTCACCACACTCCTTTTTCACACAGGTGAAGAACGCCTCCCACCTTTTTCATGGCATCACGGACCGAACGCTGCCGATTGACGAGGCACGGGCCTTTTTGGAAGTGGGTATGTTTCTGGAGCGGGCGGATAAGACGGCACGCATTCTGGACGTCAAGTACCACATCCTGCTCGGCGACGGCGAGATGGGCGAGACGCTGGATCAGCACCAGTGGACGGCAGTTCTGAAGAGTGTCGGCGCATTCGAAGCCTTCCGCAAGGCCAATCGGTTCGGCATCACGCCTGCCAAAGTCGTCTCGTTTTTGGTACGGAACACCGCCTTCCCCGCCTCCGTCTCCTACGCCATCACCCGTGTGGACCGCGCCCTGCGGCAGATCAGCGGCTCAAAGGGCCAGCCGGCCGCCAACCGGGCTGAGCGCCTGGTGGGCCGGCTGCGGGCCGATCTATCGTTTATCACGACGGACGAGATCATTGAGTTAGGTCTGCACCAGTTCTTGGATCAGGTCCAGATTCGGTGCAACGAGATCGGCAACGCCATCTCCGAAGCGTACCTGCGCTACTGAAGGCGGGCTTGACAAAATACTCGTTTGGGCCGTATAGTAAACTCTGAGGAGCTACTCCGTGGCACGCAATCAATCCAATACAGGTCTTAAAATCGCTGGGGCCGCGACCGCTGCCATCGTTGGGGGCGTCGCGATCGGCTATTTGATCGCCGGGACGCACCCGCCCCGGACGACCGAAACACTCGCCCCGCAGCCCGCCCCCATCGTTTCCACGCCGACGCCGGTCAAGTTGCCGGTCGCCCACCCGCATACAGGCAACGGCGACTACAGCGCACCGGGCGCCCCCCGCATCGCCATCCGCGAGGAGAGTATGCCGATCATGCGGCGCGTGACTCAGGCGCCAGGCGTCGTGACGGACGCTGAGGCGTCCCAGGAAGTCGCGCCAGCCGTCAAGCCGACGCGCGTGAAGGCCGCCGACACGTCCAAGCCGAATACGGACACGGGTGGCGACGCTGCCCCGCCGGCCCCGGCAGACGCAGGCGACACGGCGAAA
>JAYTRQ010000305.1:0-1680 GCA_043746125.1 Armatimonadota bacterium
CGACCCTGGACATGCCGCCCAGCATCTTCGAGATGCGCCCCATTCGAGACCTCGTGAAAGAGCGGCGCGGGGCGATTGACCCGGCGGAGGAGGGCGACCGCCTGGTCAACTATTTGGGACTGGAACATGTTCAGTCTTTGACCGGACAACTGCTCAACTTCCAGGCCCGCCCCGGACGCTCCATCAAGTCCCGCTCCAAGCTGTTCCACCGCGACGATGTCCTTTACGGCCGCCTGAGGCCCAATCTGAACAAGGTCTACCACGCGGCGGACCCGGTCGCGGGGGGAATCTGCTCGGGGGAATTTTATGTCCTCATCCCGAACAAGCAGCTCGTCAACCCCGTCGTACTCCGGCATCTCCTCGGCTCGGAATATGTGCAGCGTCACGCAGCCCGGTTCCTGGTCGGCGCGGCGCTCCCTCGGATCGGGTTAGATGACCTTCTCAGCGTCGAAGTCCCGGTGCCGCCGCTAGACGTACAGGAGAGATACGCCCAAGACCTGACGGCCCACTTCTCACGCCTGGTGGCGCTGACACAGGAGCTGGATGGGATGCCCCAGCAGATCGCGGCCTCCTTCCTGGTGGCTCTGGAGGAAGGCGCTTTCAGAGTCGGCTAGGAGTTGGCCCGCAGCAGTTCGTGGTACTTGGGGACGTCTGACCGGACGACTTCAATGAGTGCCGCTTTACCCAGGCCCTTCAGGACTGCTTCATCCACACCGCCTGCGAGGGCGGCCTGCCTCCACTCGCCGGCTTTGTATTGGCTAGCTTCCTCGCGCGGGAAGTTCTTGTGGATAAAGCTGATGAAGTCGTGTGCGATCTGATCCCGCTTCCGCGCTTCCCGGAACGCGGCCCTGGCGGGCCCATTGTCCGTCTTCAGCATGCGGACGAGGCCGCCGAAGTTATTGGCCGCATTAACATTCCCCTTTTTGGCACTCTTCGGGCCTGTCACCCGTTCCCGAACCCCCTCAGCATTGATCGGCTCGCCGACATGCGTACAAGAACCCTCGGCACACCCATCAGGACATTCGCCCCGTTCCACGAACCACCCACTGCGCTTGATGTGAAGAACGTCGCGCAGTACGGCAACCGGCTTCGAGGGGCAGATGATGAAGTCAACGACTTTCGGATAGACGCGCCAGGCGTCCACCCTCTCCCACACCCATGTCAGGACGAGTAGCTGGTCGTGTTCGCCGATGGCCGTTTGCAACTCGGTGAAATGACCTTTTGACTCGTCCACTCCGGTGTTCATGGACTTCGCTTCGACACGGAACAACTCGCCCTGACGGGTACCGGGGGTCCACTCTGCGTCGCGGTGAACGCAAGCAAAGTCGTTCGGCTCGTGATCTTCGAGCCATGCGATCTCGCACGCGCGGGCCTCGCCGCCCTCGTTGAGCAACGCCCCGTTGATGAAGTACACCCACAGCGCTTCGAGCAGGCTACCCATGCCGCTGCCCAGCCGCCCGCCGCGCGTCCTGAAGGCCGTGTGGGAAAAGGCGTTCAACTGCTCCATGGCCCTAGGCGTGTCGCCCGCGACGATCAAGACGGCATCAGTGGGAGTCAGCATGGGCGAGACATTCCTTCCTTTACAGCCCCGTCCCCGGCGTCCCGCTGGACAGAATGACGGGTGGGTCCGGCTGCCCCGTCGCCTTGCGGGCGGCGCGCTGGCGGCGGACGTCGTCGAGC
>JAYTRQ010000306.1:0-1677 GCA_043746125.1 Armatimonadota bacterium
ATCATGCCCCAGCCGTCAATAAAGATCTGTGCCCCGATCTCCTCGGCCACGGCCACGCCGTTAGTGGCGATGGAGCCGCTGTGGGGCGCTTTCAGGCCCTGTTTGAGCCGCAGAAATGCCGTATGTTCCGTAGACAGGCCCAGGCCGCCCCACCACAGAACCGTCCGGTCCTCGATGATCGTGTTCAACCACCAGTCGCCGATCTGCGCGGGTGTCAAGTTCGCGTCGTTGCCGTTCTCGGCGAGGGCGCGGATAAACGTGAATGTGCCCGAGATATCGTCGTCGGTGACGACGAGCGGGGCCTTGAGCCGCTCGTGGACGTAGTAGTGGACTTCGCCCAGTTCTCGCTCGATGCGCTCGTTGGACCACTGCTCGAAGGGGCGGCCCAGATAAACGCCGATGATCTTGCCCAACACGCCGGCGTAGACGCGCTCTTCGTAGTCGCGGGAGAGGATGTAATCGGTTAGGAGTGGCATGGGAGGTTCCTATGTCTGGGATGAGAGACTTTGCTCCGGGTACAATACCCCTACCCATGCCCACATTCCTGCGTATTTTGTCCCTGCTCCGCCCTTACAAAGCGCCTCTGCTGCTCGGCTTCGTCTCTCTCCTTGGCGCGGTCGCCCTGGAACTTGCCCCGCCGCTGGTCTGGAAAGTGGTCGTGGACGACGTCGTGTTTCGGCGGCAGTGGGCCAAGCTGTGGCCCGCGGTGGTCGCCCTGACGCTCATTCAGGCCGGGAGCGCGGTCCTGTCGGCTGTGCGGACGCAGCTTCTGGAGTCGATCGGGCAGAGGTTCGTCTTTGATCTGCGGAACACGCTCTACGCCCGGCTCTCGCACCAGTCCCTGGCCTACTTCAATGAGGCACGGACAGGAGACCTCCTGAGCCGGGCGTCGTCCGATGTGGACGCCGTGCAGGAAGTCGTCATCCGGGGCACCGACTCGGTCCTCGCGAACTTCCTGCGGCTGGCGGGCGTGTCCGTCATCTTCTGCGCCCTGAACCTCCGTCTGGGACTGGCAACTCTTCTGCCCATTCTACTGGTGGGTGTCTTCCTGAAGCTGTTCAACAAGCGCGTCAAGGGCGTCTACAAGCAGGCGCGGGAGAAGCTAGGCCTGGTCAACGCCAAGCTGCAAGATAACCTGTCCGGCATCCGCGTCATCAAGGCCTTCGCCCGCGAGGACGCCGAGGGGGAGGCGTTCCAGGCTGTCAACCACCAGTATCTCTCTGAGAACCTGGATGCGATCCGGCTCCGAGCGACCTTTTTCCCGTTCGTCCGCTGGATCGCCAGCTTCGGCAACACCATCACCATCGGCTACGGCGCGTGGCTGATCCTGCACGGGCAGTTCACGGTCGGCGGCCTGATCGCTTACCGGGGCTACGGCCGCTACTTTTTCGGGCCGATTGACGACCTGACCCAGATCAACGACACCGTTCAGCGCGGGGTCGCGGCCGGCAACCGCATCTTCAGCGTCTTAGATGCTCCCCAATCGGTCACAGACGCGCCCGACGCTCAGATCCTGCCGCCCGTCCGAGGCGAGATCGTCTTTGACCGCGTCTCATTCCGCTACCGTTCGGACACGCGGCCCGTCCTGGACGATCTGTGCCTGCGCGTCGAGCCGGGCCAGACGGCCGCCTTAGTCGGCGAGTCGGGTGCGGGCAAGAGCACGCTCTTCGCCCTGCT
>JAYTRQ010000307.1:0-1673 GCA_043746125.1 Armatimonadota bacterium
GGCTCACGGAAGTCAACTCCTTCGCTTTGTGGCCTACAGCCGAGCCACCGCGGTGCGGGGACAAGATCAGGACTTGTCAGATACCCTGCCTTAGTCTTCTGTCTTGGTCTTCTGCCCGCGAAGCGGTCAGTCGACGTCCGCGCCACACAGCGAGGGGCTTTAGCCCATTGGCTCTAATGGCTCAAGTTCAGAGGCAAGCGCCCTGGTCGGGGGGCTTCCTCGCCTTGACAAACCGCCCCCCCTCGGCTACAATGCCGGCATGGAACTTGGACTCACCGGCAAAGTCGCCCTTATCACGGCCTCCTCCAAAGGATTAGGACGCGCCTGCGCCGAGGCGCTGGCGCGGGAAGGTGCCCGCATCGTCATCAACGGCCGCCGCCCGGAAGAGTTGGCCCGTGCCGCCCAAGAGATCCGGCAGGTGATGGCCGTCCGGGGCGCGGACGTCCACACGGTCACGGGCGACGTCACCAATCCCGAGGACGTCAATCGGCTCTTCAAAGCCATTCTGTCGCGGTTCGGCCAGCTCGACATCCTGGTCACGAACGGTGGCGGACCGGCTCCAGGCAAGTTTGCTGCCCTGAGTGAGAAGGACTGGCAGGCGGGCTTAGACTCGACCCTCTGGCCGGTCTTGCGCCTGATCCGGGCGGCCGTCCCGCACCTCCAGGCGGCCAAAGAGCGCGGCGGGGGGCGCATCATCAACATCGTTTCCACCAGCGTCAAGCAGCCCATTCCGGGCCTGTTCCTGTCCAGCGCCCTGCGCCCGGCGGTCATCGGCCTGGCGAAAAGCCTCTCCATCGAACTTGCCCCCGACGGCATTCTGGTCAACAACGTCTGCCCCGGCTCGTTCAACACCGACCGCATCCGCCACGTTTATGAGGCCCGCGCCGAGGGCACGGCTTATACCATCGAGCAGGTCGCTGAGCAGGCGGCCCAGGCCATTCCTCTGGGGCGTCTGGGCGACCCGCGCGAGTTGGGGAACGTCGTCGCCTTCCTCGCCTCGGACAAGGCTACCTACCTCACCGGCCAGACTCTCTCGGTAGACGGCGGCCTGGTCAACTCGCTATTCGGGTGACAAAGTTAAGGAGGAGACAGTTTTGAAGCGGCGCAACACAACCCCGTGGGTCTTTATTCGCGTGTTCGCCGCCCTCGCGGCATTGCTGGCCTTGACACAAATCGCCCTGTGCGACCCGATGGCGGTGACCGCACCCGCCACACAGACCCACGTCTTGACGAACGTCCCCTACGGCACGGACCCCGCTCAGAAGATGGACCTATACCTGCCGGTCGGCTTCCCCGGCCCGCGCCCCGGCGTCGCGCTCATCCATGGCGGAGGCTGGCAGGGCGGGGACAAGGGGTTCTACGCCCCCTCGGGACGTGCGCTGGCCGCCCTCGGCTTCGTCGCGTTCTCCCTGAACTACCGGCTGACCCCGGCCGCCCGCTATCCCGCACAGGCCGATGACGTTCAGCGGGCCGTGCGCTGGATGCGTGCCCATGCCGCCAAGTATCAGCTCGACCCCGCTCGTTTGGGCGCTCTCGGGGACTCGGCCGGTGGGCGTCTGTCCCTGATCCTGGGAACACAGGAGACGAGGGACAATTCCGACGCGGCCTTGGCCGCCCAGAGCAGCCGAGTCCAGTGCGTGGTGGACTTTTACGGGCCGACGGACCTGACAAAC
>JAYTRQ010000308.1:0-5470 GCA_043746125.1 Armatimonadota bacterium
GGCGTTGTTGCATAAATGCAGTCGCCCGCTCACCGTTCCCCGAACCCGGTGTTAAAGAACCCGGTGTTAAAACACCGGTCTACTCGGAGAAAGCCCCTCCGGGGCTGCGAGACCTTGAGTGCCGGAGGCACTTCCTCCGTGTAGACCGGCACTTCCAGTGCCGGTTGAGCGCCGCCGAGGGGCCTCACCGGTTTATGCAACAACGCCGTTGGACATTATCAGAATGCTCTTAAACTGCCGCCTTTGCACCACGACGACTTCAAAGAGGATCCAGGAAGCCCAATGGTTTGATTCATCCTTACGTTTGAGTATCGGAGCGGCATGACACGCCCTGCGACTTCTCCGATACTCGTCGGGCCAGAAGTATGCTACAATCAGGACATGACGATGATCACCGTGGACGACAGACAGCGTGACGTGGCCGGCTATCTTGGCCGCGTTCGGGCCCGGGAGAGCCTTTTGGTCTTAGAGGATGACCGCCCGATTGCTGAGACCAGGTCGGTCGTGCCTGCCGAGGGCAAGAAGAGCCGCCCGCCGCGTCAACTCGGTCTGGTGGCGGGGGAAGTTGTGGTCCCGGACGATTTTGATGCTCCCCTGCCCGAGGAAATACACCGGGCCTTCAAAGGATTGGACGTAAAAGAGGGTAGGGGCAAGCCCTACCTCTACAAAGAGCAGACCCGCATCGTGTAGGGCGGAGCTTATTCCTGCCCTCTCTCCCGCAGTTCCTTCTTGTCCCGTTCCCCCAGAATAGGGGGTTAGGGGCTTCCCACACCCACCATGAAATACCCCCTCATGCTCTCGCTCGGCCTTTCCCTCTTAACGCCATTCTGCCAGGCGGCGAACGTCCGCAATGCCCCACTTCCGACCGCCGCGCCGCTGGAACTGCTCAAGCCGGAGTCGTCCGGCACGTACCAGGATGTGAAGGGCAGTAGCCATGCCTGGTCGGTCAGCCAAGCGCACCTGCTGCAATGGGAAGGGACACCGTTTCTTCCGGTCGGGGCGACGTTTGTGCCGCTCTCCTGGGCGGGGAACGCGCCGGACGATGCCTGGGACAAGGATAAGGCTGCGTTAGAGATACTTGGCAAGGGGGGCGTCAAAGAGATCCTGCTGTCGGCGGGGACGCGGGGGCTGACGCACGTGTCCACCGTGCGCGTGCAGCGCGTCCTGGACTACCTGGACGGCCAAGGCTTCGACTACGGCCTGAGGATCGCCGACGCGCCCCAAGACCCGCTCATCGGCTACGTCGTCAAGCCCGCGGTATACCGCAATCCGTCGCCGTCTACTAGTGGCCCGACCCGGTTCCGGCACATCCCCGGCTTGGTGGGCGCTCTTTACCTGCTGGTCGCACCGCGCGAGGCGGAGATTGAGGAGAGCGGCGCGGCGCACGTCACAGATGGCGGAGAAACGGCCGAGGTGACGCTTAAGAACCCGGTCACGGACGACGTCCTGCTGCTGTACCCGCAACGTATCTACCTCGCGGGGACGCCGGAAAGCCGCCTGCCGGACTTGTGGCAGGGGTATGACGAGTACCGGGACCGGCTGCTGACCTTTTTCAGCCGCGTCAAGCTGGGACGAGGCTTCCGGTTCTTTTTGGACCCGCTGACAGCCAAGATCGGGTTTGGGGGTGAAGTAGACAGCGTCATCCCGACGACCGACGGCTATCGGCTGGACTTTGAGGCGTGGTTGGAGAAGAAGTACAACCACAACGTGGACGACCTTAACCGCGGGTGGGGTATTCGCGAGAAGGACCTGCCGGACTTCGCCACGGCCGCCCGCTGTTTGCCCCTCTGGTCCGGCAACAAGGGCGTCCCTGCAGTCTACGATCCACTCAAGAAGGTGCCGTATGCCGTGCTGAACACCCCACATATCGGCGGACATGTCTGGGAGGACTTGCAGCAGTTCCGCATCGAATCGGTGCGCGGCTATGTGAACTCCATCGCCGACGTCCTCAAAAAGAGCGTCGCTGACGTGCCGGTCGTCTACAACTGGGGCGGGCGCAGCCCCCTGTTCACCAACAGTGGCACGCAGGGCGGCTTTGACGGCCTTTGCCTGCCGGACGCGGCCACGGGCGCCTATGCGTTCGCCCAGGCGGAAGAGACGCCGAAGACGACCTGGCTGCTGGCCCAAGCTGATCGCGCCTCACCGGGCGATTGGGACGCCCTCAAGGCCGAGGGCGTCCGAGGCTTTTATGCGCCCGCTGCCACTCTGGACGAAGCCAAGCAGTTGGCGGCATACGGGGCGTCGGTTTCATTTGAGGCCCAGGATCTGACCGAGACACCCCGAGTCCTGCTATATCCCGCCGGCGTGCCGAACGTCCAGGCCAGCCTGCGGCGGCTGTCCGACGGTGTTTGGTGGCTGCCCTCGTACCGGGCCGGCGAACTGTTCCAGCCCGGCGACGCCTTTTCGCTCGGCCCGCTTCTGCGCGGGTATAAACTCAGCGACCCGGATGGCCACATCCCTCGATTCGTCGTCTGGTCCCCGCACGGGGCGATGACCCAGGCGAGCTTTCCCTTCCCCAAAGAAGCCCACGTCGTTATCACGGATGCGGCAGGCATCCCGCTGAAAGTGGAAAGAAAGAAAGGGACTTGGATGGTGCCGATCGGGGCTGATCCTATCGTCATCAGCCACGTGTCAAATGTCCCGCTGCCTGCTGATGCCGCCGACGCCGCGGACAAAGAGGCGAATCGGCTGCTCGCATTGGCGAAGACGCAGGGCATCCCCACGCAACTCATTCAGGAGCAGCTGTTCCACGCCCGGACCTCCATTCCTGACGTAGCCGAGAATGCCGATCTGCGCTACAATGCGCTTGCCCATATCATTGACGAACTGACCCGCGTCTTACAGCCTGACGTCTGGATTGAGGCGGAGAGTACCCTGTCCTACACGTTCGATTCGCTTGTCTCGGACTCCGAGGCCTCGGGCGGCTCCTATTTGGCCTTGGACACGGACCGGCCCCCGCCGACGGGGGGCGAGGCAGGCGATTACCACGCCGATTATAGGTTCTCGGTGAACGGTAGCGGCGTCTACGCCGTCTGGGCTGCCGCCACGCCCATCGCCGACTCCTCTCCGTTCACCTATGCCCTGGACGACGGCGGCGAAAACGTCGTGCAGGATGTCGAGACGGAGGGTGGCCCATATGCAGGGCGGTTCACGTGGAGCCACCTGGGCGACGTCACGCTTGGGCGAGGCCCGCACACCCTAAAGATCACCGTGGCTGGCCCTCGCGCCCGCGACAAGCGCTATATGCTGTCCTTGGACGCTTTCTGCCTCAGTCGAGTCCCCTTCCACCCGAACGGCACTCAGCAGCCTGCGATTGAGCTGCTGCCGCCGCCGGACGATCCCTCCATGAAGGGCAAGAAGCGGGGGAAGGGAAGCCATTGACCGGAGCAAGGCGCCTCCTGGGCGGCCTGCTCGGGGGCGTCGCCGGCTACCTGCTGACCATCCTTCCGTGTCTCTGGGAGGGCTACCAGTCTACACACCGGACAGATCACGACATCGTTCTGTTCTGGGTCCATCTGAACAGCCCGGCGGCCCTCGTGCCTTTGCTTGTCGGGGCCTTCGTCGGACAGTCCTTGCCCAAAAAAACGCCCCGGTCTTAAGGACCGGGGCGTTTCTTGATTTTCGTTCAGCCTTCCAGTAGCAGTGCCTCCGGGTCTTCGATCAGTTCCTTGATCTTGACCAGGAATCGGACGGCCTCGCTGCCGTCCACCATGCGGTGGTCGTAGGAGAGAGCGACGTACATCATCGGCTTGATGACGACCTCGCCGCTGCGGGCGATGGGCCGCTCCTCGATCTTGTGCAGGCCGAGAATGCCTACCTGTGGGCCGTTTAGGATCGGCGTGGACAAGAGTGAGCCAAAGACGCCGCCGTTCGTGATGGTAAAGGTGCCGCCTTGCAGCTCAGGCAGGGTCAGCGTGTTTTCGCGGGCGCGTTTGGCGAGGTCGCCGATGCTCTTTTCGATCTGGGCGAAGGTCATCTTATCCGCATCCCGCACGACCGGGACGACCAGGCCTTCCTCGGCCCCGACGGCGATGCCGATGTCGTAGTATCCCTTCTTGACGATCTCCTGGCCCTGGATCTCGGCGTTCAGCAATGGGAAGGCTTTGAGTGCGCCGATGGTCGCCTTGGTGAAGAACGACATAAACCCAAGTCCGACGCCGAACTTCTCCTTGAACGAGTCTTTGCGCTTGGCCCGGATCGCCATGACGGCGCTCATGTCCAGCTCGTTGAACGTGGTCAGCATGGCCGCCGTGTGCTGGGCCTCGACCAGACGTGTGGCGATGGTCTGACGGCGGCGACTCATGCGGGTGCGCTCTTCGGGCCGCCCCTTGCTTGCGGCGCTCGGCAATGGAGTGGCGCTCGGCAGCGGAGCGGCGCTCGGCAGTGGAGCAGCACTCGGCAGTGGAGCGATGGGCGGAGCAGGGATGGGAGAGGGGACGGGGGGGGGCACGGCTCTGGCGACGGGCGCGGCCGGAGCGGACTGCCCCAGGTAGCAGGTGACGTCGTCTTTGACGATGCGCCCAGCCGGGCCGGTGCCCCGGACCTGGGCCAGGTCCACTTTGTTGTCGGAGGCCAGTGCCTGCGCGAGCGGGGAGGCGGCGGGCGGCGGCGCCGAGCCGTTGCTGCCTTTGGAGGCGACAGGCTGAGCGGCAGGCGTGGCGGCAGGTGCGGCAGCTTCCAACACCGAATCCCCCATCGTTGCGATCACGTCTCCGACGGCGACCGTATCGCCTTCGGCATGAGCGATCCTTTCGAGCACGCCGGCCACGTCGGCAGGGATCTCGACGTTCACTTTGTCGGTTTCAAGTTCGGCCAGAGCCTCCCCCTGGGCGACCATATCGCCTTCTTTTTTGAGCCAGCGCAGGATGGTGGCTTCGGTCACGGACTCCCCCATTTGTGGGACTCGGATATCAACGGGCATGGACGGGTGCGCTCCTTTTCGATTTTGCGCCGTTCAGGCTGTCTTTCTTCTTGGCGGGTGCATCACTAAGGGCGGCGGCCAGGAGCCGGGTTTGCTCGACTGCGTGGCGGCGCGAAGACCCTTCCGCTGTGGAGGCCGCCTTGGGGCGGCCCACATAAAATAGCTCGACGCCGTCTGGCAGAAGCTCGCGGACACGGGACGAGATAAACACCCATGCGCCCATATTGCGCGGCTCTTCTTGGAGCCAGACGACTTCGCGCAGGCTCGGGTAGCCTTCCAGCGCCTGACGGAGGTCGGCATATGGGAACGGGTACAGCTCCTCTACTCGGACTACGGCGACGTTCTGCGCGGCGGCGTAATCCTCGCGAGCCACCAGGTCTACGTAGACTTTGCCCGTGCAGAGGACGAGGCGAGTGACGTTGGCCGCCCGCTCTCGCGGGCGGGGATCGTCCAAGACCGGCTGGAAGCGGCCTTCCGACAGGTCCGAGAGTGACGCGCCGACGGGCGGCTTGTCCACCTTCAAAAGCCCTTTCGGGGTCATCAGGACGA
>JAYTRQ010000309.1:0-1669 GCA_043746125.1 Armatimonadota bacterium
TACCACGACGTCACCGAGCGCCGGCACCTGCTGGCCGAGGCCATCGAGCAGGCGGAGCGGGACCCTCTGACTGGCCTGCTCAACCACCGAGCCTTCCACAAGCGCTATGAAGAGGAGGCTCGCCGAACCGCCACCGCCGGGTCGTCGCTGGCGGTGGCGGTGTTGGACCTGGACAACTTCAAGTTCTTCAACGACTCATACGGCCACGGGGTGGGTGACGACGTGCTGCGGCAGGTGGCGGACGCCCTGCGCCTGGCCTGCCGGGGGGGCGACTCACTGGCGCGGTTTGGGGGCGACGAGTATGCCCTGCTGCTGCCGAACGTCGGGGCCGAAGTCACGGCGGACGAGATCGCCGCCCGGCTGACGTCCGGCCTGCGCGACGTCTCCTACCGCCCGCCAGAAAGCGCCGGCTCCATCCCCATCTCCCTCTCGGTCGGTGTCGCGCTGTTCCCCGCCGACGCCCCGCACCGCTCAGCCGTCCTGGAGCTGGCCGACGAGCGCCTGCTGCGGGCTAAGACCGGCGGCCTGTCGGGGAGCGAGGCGCGGCTGGTCCGGGACTCGATGCAGGGCCAGGACGGCTTCCCGATGCTGGACGCCCTGGTGAACGCCGTGGACAACAAGGACCGCTACACGCGCCGCCACTCCGAGGACGTCCTGGTCTACGGCGTGCGGATGGCCCGCGCTTTGGGGCTGGACGGCAGGGCGCAACGGACGGTCGAAGTCGCCGCCCTGCTCCACGACCTGGGCAAGATCGGCGTCCCCGACTCGATCCTCCGTAAGCCCGGCCCGCTGACGCCCGAGGAGTTTGAGGCCGTCAAGCACCATCCCGTCATGGGGGCGGTGATCGTCGGCGCGGTGCCGGGCCTGGAGGGGACGCTGGATGCCGTCCGCCACCACCACGAAAGGTGGGACGGCAGCGGCTACCCGGACGGCCTGGCCAGGGAAGCGATCCCGCTGACCGCCCGCCTCATCGCGGTCGCGGACGCCTACAGTGCCTTGACGTCGGATCGCCCCTACCGCAAGGGCAAGAGCGCGGCCCAGGCGCAGGCGATTTTAGAGGCGGGCGCGGGGACCCAATGGTGCCCAGTCTGTGTGGCGGCGCTGCTGGGGGCGATTCGGTAGCGAAGGCGGGAAGAGGGTTCGAGTAGTTGAAAACGGCGTTGTTGCGTAATTTGAGCATAATTCAGCCTCCATGCGTTGAAACGCACGGCTCACCGGCGAGGACGCCGACAATCCCCACTTCGCGGGGATAGGACATTCCGAATGCCAGTGCCTCGCCCTCCAGGTGTGCTCGTGCAGAGGCGGTACTTCTTGGCTGGAGGCCGGCGAGCCATGCCATTCCTGGAGCCACTGCACCCGGCAGCATGGTTCTTATGGCGAAAGCATTTATGCAGCAACGCCGTTTTCAACTACTCGAACTTTCCCCTAAACGTTCAGCGCCCGCGCCCCCTCGCCCTGTCCCCCTTCTGCCCTTTTCTCCTTCGCCGTACACCGCAGTCGGTACTCGGAATCCCACTCCGGCTGCCCCACCGCCCGCAACCGGAGCGTCATCTCCCCCGGCGCGTCCCCCGACGAACGAGGGTGCGGCAGCCGGACGCGCAGGGTCGGCCCAGCCTGGTTCTCATTCGCCCCCGTCCCGCCGTAGTCCCAGCCCAGCAGAAGCATCTCC